>JBOGIC010000055.1:0-4796 GCA_050744985.1 Acidimicrobiales bacterium | reverse complement strand
TGTTCGTGCGGGAGGGGATCGACGAGCCGGCGCCCATCCCGTCGCTGCCCGGGGTCGTCCAGCACACCCGCGAGTCGCTGCGCAAGGAGGTCCGCGAGATCGCCGACGCCGGCATCCCGGGCGTCATCCTCTTCGGTGTACCGGCCACCAGGGACGCCGAGGGATCGCAGGCCTGGCACCCCGAAGGCATCGTCCAGGCCGCCCTGCGCGACCTGCGTCACGAAGTCGGTGACGACGTCGTGCTGATGGCCGACCTGTGCCTCGACGAGTACACCGACCACGGGCACTGCGGCCTGCTGGCGCCCGACGGCACGGTCGACAACGACGCCACGCTCGAGCGCTACGCCATGGTGGCCGTGGCCCAGGCCGAGGCCGGCGCCCACGTCGTCGCCCCGTCCGGGATGATGGACGGCCAGGTGGCGGCCATCCGCACTGGCCTCGACGCCGCCGGCCATGAGCAGACGGCGATTCTCGCCTACGCCGCCAAGTACGCCTCCGGCCTCTACGGTCCCTTCCGCGACGCCGTCGACGTGACCATCGCCGGCGGGGGTGACCGCAAGGCGTACCAGCAGGACTGGCGCAACCGTCGCGAGGCCCTCGCCGAGATCGACCTCGACGTGGCCGAAGGCGCGGACATGGTCATGGTCAAGCCGGCCCTCGCCTACCTCGACGTGATCGCCGCCGCCAAGGCCCGCACGACGGTGCCGATCGCCGCGTACCAGGTGTCGGGGGAGTACGCCATGGTGAAGGCGGCGGCCGAGCGGGGGTGGATCGACGGCCCGGCCGTGATGCTCGAGCAGCTCACCGCCATCAAGCGGGCCGGCGCCGACCTCATCCTGACGTATTTCGCCCGGGAGGCGGCGTCGCGGCTGCGCCCGTGATCCCGTGACCAACGAGGAACTGTTCCAACGGGCCCGGCAGGTCATCCCTGGCGGTGTGAGCTCACCCGTCCGGGCCTTCTCGAAGGTCGGGGGCACGCCGTACTTCGTGGCCCGCGCCCAGGGCCCCTACGTCTGGGACGTCGAGGGCCGGCGCTACACCGACTACGTGCAGTCGTGGGGCGCGTCGATCCTGGGCCACGCCCACCCGGCGGTCGTGGAGGCGGTGCAGCGCGCCGCTGCCGACGGCACGTCCTACGGGGCGCCGACCGAGCGGGAGGTGCGCCTGGCCGAGGCCATCCGCGAGCGGGTGCCGTCGTGCCCGAAGGTGCGGCTGGTGTCGAGCGGAACGGAGGCGGCGATGACGGCGGTGCGGGTGGCCCGCGGGTTCACCGGCCGCGACCGGATCGTGATCTTCGCGGGTTGCTACCACGGCCACTCCGACGCCCTGCTCGCCGCCGGCGGCAGTGGACTGGCGACGCTGGGCCTGCCCGGCTCGGAGGGCGTGCCCAAGGCGGCGGTCGCCGACACGCTGGTGGTGCCGTACAACGTCGTGCCCGACCTCGGCGACGATGTCGCCGCCGTGCTCGTCGAGCCGGTGGCCGCCAACATGGGCCTCGTCGCCCCGGCGGCCGGCTTCCTCGACGGCCTGCGCGCCGCGTGCGACCGGTCGGGCGCCCTGCTCGTGTTCGACGAGGTGATCACCGGCTTCCGCCTCGGGCCGGGCGGCGCGCAGGGCCGCTTCGGCATCACGCCCGACCTGTCGATCTTCGGGAAGGTCATCGGCGGTGGGCTCCCGCTCGCCGCCGTCGGCGGCCGCGCCGACGTGATGGACGTGCTCGCCCCTGTCGGTCCCGTCTACCAGGCCGGCACCTTGTCCGGGAACCCGCTCGCCACCGCCGCCGGACTGGCCGTGCTCGACCTTCTCGACGACGCCGCCTACGCCCAGCTCGACGGCCGCGCCGCCCAACTCGCCGGTTGGTTGTCCGACGTGATCACCGAGGCCGGGCTGGAGGTGTCCGTCCCGGTGGTGGGCCCGCTCATGGGCCTGTTCTTCGCGCCCGCCCCGCCGGTCGACTACGACACGGCCAAGCAGGCCGCCGGCCTGCGTGGCCCGAACGCCGTGGAGAGCCGCCGGTACGGCGCGTTCTTCCACGCGCTGCTCGACCGCGGCGTGGCGCTGCCGCCCAGCCCGTTCGAAGCCTTGTTCCCGAGCTTGGCCCACACCAAGGACGAGCTCGAGCGCACCGCCGACCTCGCCGCCGCCGCCGCCCACGAGGCCGCCCGGGCCTGAAGTCAGATGTGCGCGAGCGCGGCCTGGGCCATGCGGGTGCAGATCTCCCGGTGGTCGCCGGGGCCGCGGTAGAGCACGGTCACGCCGTAGCGCCCGCGCACGGTCGACAGCGTCGACAGGCTGTCGCCCTGACCGGGCGCGAACTTGGCGTCGTCGCCGAGTCCCGGCACCGGCCGCGGCGTGCCGTAGGGGAAGGCGGCGTGGTCCTGGTCGCCCGACTCGGGATTCACCCGTAGGACGAGGATCCGCTCCTCCGCCCGGTAGGCGCAGATCGAGGTGGGCCGGTCGGTGCCCTGGGCGCCGTCGCTCGGCTCCATTGCCACGCCGGCGGCGGCCCGCACCTCGTCCCGGGTCAGCAGCCGGCACGCGACACTGGTCGGCTCCGTGGTCGTGGTGGCGGACGCCGAGGACGACGACGTCGGCGGCAGGCCGGGCCGCGTCGAAGCCGGCAGCGGGGGCGGGCCGGCGGTCGTGCACCCGGTCATCGCGAGGACGAGCAGGGCGACCACCGCCCCGCGCCTCATGCCCAGCCCAGCTCGTCGAGGCGGTCGTCGTCGATGCCGAAGTGGTGGGCCACCTCGTGGATGACGGTCTCGCGCACGTTCTCGACGACGTCGTCCTCGGTGTGGCTCTCGGCGAGGATGGCCCGGCGGAAGATCGTGATGCGGTCGGGCATGGCCAGCCCGCCGTAGGCCTCCCGTTCGGTCAGCGGCACGCCCTCGTACAGGCCCAACAGGTGCTCGGGGTGGTACTCCTCGACGCTGACCCACACGTTGTCCATGAGCCGGCCGAGCTCCTCGGGCAGGCTGTCGAGGGCGTCGGCCACCAGCTCCTCGAACCGCGCCCGGGGAACATCCACTCAGCGACTCAGCGACTCAGCGACTCAGCGACTCAGCGACTCAGCGTGACAGCCGGGCGATGGCGGCCACCGCCTTGTACGCCGCCTCGGCCGGGCCCAGCTCGTCGGGCCGCAGCAGGTTGGCCATGATGCGCAGCACCCATTCCATGAGGGTGCGGGAGCGCATGCCGGTGTCGACCAGCGCCCGCATAAGCGCGGGCCGGCCGATGATGCGTACGAACGCCCGCGCCACCTTGAAGTAGAGCCCGTACTCGGCCTGGATCCGGGCGTCGTAGACCGCCAGCGTGGCCGGCGACGCGTGCAGGACCTCGGCGGCGATGCGGCCGGTCTCGTAGGCGTAGGCGATGCCCTCGCCGTTGAACGGGTTGATGAGGCCACCGGCGTCGCCGATCACCAGCCAGCCCGGCCCGGTGCGGGGGCCGACCGACAGGCCCATGGGCAGCTTGCCGCCGGTCGGCGGGCCGCACGAGGTCTCGGGCCGGATGCCCCACGACGCGGGCGCGTGCCCGACGAAGGCGTCCATGAGCCGGCTGGTGTTGACGTCCTTCCAGCTCTGCGACGTGGACAGCAGGCCCACGCCCACATTCACGCGCCCGTCGCCCAGCGGGAAGATCCAGCCGTAGCCGGGCAGCACCTTGCCCTTGGCGTCGCGGATGTCGAGGTGCGACTCGATCCACGGCTCGTCGTGGCGGGGTGAGCGGTAGTAGCCGCGGATGGCCATGCCGACGGGGTAGGCGCGGTTGCGGGCCGTCCCCAGGGCGCGACCGAAGCGTGACAACGCCCCGTCGGCCACGACGACACAGCGGGCCCGCACCTCCTCGGTCCCCCCCGACGCCTTGCGCTTGACCGTGGCCCCCACGACCCGGCCGTCCTCCATGAGGGGTGCGACGGCCTCGCTCTGCTGCCACACCGTGGCGCCGGCCTTCTCGGCCCGCTCGGCCACCAGCTGGTCGAGGTCGTGGCGGGTGATGACGTAGCCGTGGCGCGGGAAGCCCGGCATCTCGGGCCACTCCAGTTCGAGCGTCTTGCCGAAGGCGATCGACCGCAGGCCGTCGAAGCGGTGGTGGCCGGCCATGACGCCCGCCAGGCCCATGTCGTCGAGTTGCTTGACCGCCCGCGGCGTCAGGCCGTCGCCGCACGTCTTGACTCGGGGGTAGGCCTTCTTCTCGACCATGAGGACGTCATGGCCCGCATCGGCCAGCCAGTGGGCGCACGCCGCTCCGGCCGGTCCACCGCCGACGACCAGAACCTCAGGCATGCGGGTCAGTGCCCCCTACAGGGTGTCCCGCTCGTAGGTCACGATCTGTTTGATCTGCTCGTCGGTGAGCTGGCCCTTGAAGCCGGGCATGCCGCCCGACGTGGCGATCTTCTGGCCGCCGGGCCGGTCGGGCGAGCCGTAGGGCTGGCCTTTGACCGCCGAGGACCCGTTCTCGACCCAGGCGATCTGGGCGGCTTCGTCGGGGAAGGTGAGCTTGGACACGCCGCCGCTGAGGGGCGGGCCGACCCCGCCTTGCCCCGATGCACCGTGGCAGGACGCGCAGTTGGCCGTGTACAGCTGCTGAGGCGTCTCGGCGGCGTGGGTGGCCCGCTCGCCGAAGGCGCCCATGTACATGATCGCCCAGAGGGGCAGGATCAGCAGGATGGGCATCATCCAGTAGGGGATGCCGCTCTTCGGCCCCGGATCGGTGACGTACTCCGGCAGCGGGGCGGCGGGCACGGCCGGCGCCTTGGCGGCCGCCGCCGGTGCCGGAGCGGGGGCCTCGGC
>JBOGIC010000054.1:0-6640 GCA_050744985.1 Acidimicrobiales bacterium | reverse complement strand
GGTGGTCGCCCGTCACGTCGAGGAGCACGAAGGCCCGAAGCTCGATGTTGCCGAGGTCGTCGTCGCCGGTGGCCGGGGGCTGGGCTCGGCCGGCGCGTTCGACCTCGTCGCCGACTTGGCCCGGCTGCTGGGCGGCGCGCCGGCGGCGTCGCGCGCCGTCGTCGACGCTGGCTGGGTGCCCTACGCCTGGCAGGTCGGCCAGACCGGCCGCACCGTCGCGCCCACGGTCTACCTGGCGTTCGGCATCTCGGGCGCCGCCCAGCACCTCGTGGGGATGAAGGGCGCCAAGCACGTCGTCGCCGTCAACAAGGACCGCGGTGCCCCGATCTTCGACGTGGCCGACCTCGGGATCGTGGGCGATGCCGGCACCGTGCTGGCGAAGCTCATCCGGTCGCTTCGGGATCGGGCGCCAGGTCAGTGAGCGCGAACGTGACCAGGTCGGCAAGGGGTACGCGCGGGGCGCCCGACGACTCCCCGGGCGCGTAGGTGACGCTCCCGACGGCCAGCGCCTCGGGTTCGGGCGCGCCGGCCCGTATCGATCCCGCGCGCGTCAGCCGGATGGAGAGGCTCACGTAGCCGGGATCGCCCCCGGGCGGATCGGGCAGGATCGGCTGGTTCTCGGCGAACCACTTCCGGAGGAAGGCGCGCACCTCCTCGTCGTTGGTGAACAGGTGGTTCGGCAGCAGGCGGGCCCGGAAGCCGTCGGGCGTCGAGCTGACCGTGTACTCGGCCACGGCCCAGGTCGACTGGAGGCGGTCGAGGGTCACGTCCTCGGTGTCACCCAGGCGGTGCGCCATGACCTGCTTGGAGAACCCGATGCTGATCTCCTCGAGCGCCGGGCGCACGGCCCGCCAGAACTGGTCGAAGGCGGGCACGTCGGTGCCGGGGATCACCACGGGCCGGTCCATGTCCCGCAGGGCGGCGCCCAGCTTGGTGGCGAGGTCGGGGTCCTCCATCCGCACCGTCACCACGTTCCTGTCCAGCTCGAAGCTGGTGCGCCGGGCGGCCGCCTGCTCGGGTAGCTCATCGGACGTGCCCGCCGGGTCGATCTGGGCGAGCTGGGCCTCAACCGCTTCACGCGTCACGCCCAGGGCGGCCAGGGCCCGGGCCGCGACGCTGTCCGTGTCGCTCAACAGGCCGAGGAGGATGTGCTGGGAGCCGAGCGCACTCCCGCCTGCCAGTGACCGGAACTGCTCGTAGGCGTTGGCTCCCGCCCTCGTCATGAACGGCGCCGGCGGCGCCGTCACCTGCACCATGCGACCCCGGCTGGGGCGTGCCTTGCCGCCGCCGCCGCCGAGCTCGGCGAGCACCTCGGCCCGGAGCTGGCGGAGGTCGGCGCCGTGCTTGACGAGCAGCTGCGCGGCCACCCCCTCGCCCTCCCGGATCAGCCCCAGCAGGATGTGGGCGGGCTCGATGGTCTTGTGCTTCACCTTGAACGCCTCACGCAGCGACAGCTCGAGCACCTTCTTCGACCGCGGCGTGAAGGGGATGTGGCCCGCGCCGGCGCCGTCGCCGCGCCCGACGATCCCGAGGATGTCGGCCCGCACGGCGTCGTGAGTCAGGCCGTACGGCGCCAGGACCTCGCCGATCGGCGGCCCGCCGACCGTGACCAGGGCCAGCAGCAGGTGCTCGGTGCCGATGTAGTTGTGCCCGAGGGAGCGGGCTTCCTCCTGGGCCGTGAGGACCGTGCTGCGGGCTTCCACCGTGAACCGTTCGAACATGTCCTGAGTGTCCAACCCCTGTCAAGTCCATGTCGTATCATGGTCATTGACATGGACGAGTGGGACCGGCTCCTTGAGCTCACCAACCTGGAAGCGGATCTCGCGACCGAGGACACGCACTGGGTCACCCTCGCCGAGGCCGAGGCGAAGGCCGGGGTCTCCCGGTCGGCGCTGCGGGCGTGGTTCCGGAGCGGCGATCTGGCATCCCAGGTCATCGACGGGCCGCACGGGCCCCAGCGCCTCGTCCCCCTCGAAGCCGTCGTCGAGCGGGCCCGCCAGTCGCCGCGAATCCGGCACAAGGTCGCCCGGGGCACGAGTCTGGAGGCCGAGGTCGCGGCCCTCCGCGACCGCGTGGCGCACCTCGAAGCCCGCCTCGCCGCCTGGGAGCGCGACACCCCCTGACGTTCTTGTAAGCCTGAACCACCAGTTCGGTGGTTGAGGCTTACAAGAACGATGCGGTTGGGGGCCTACCATGGCCATGGTGCGGGATACGACACGCCGGCCCGAGGAGCTGCATCAGGTAGTGATCCGGTTCGCCGGCGACTCGGGCGACGGGATGCAGCTGGCGGGCGACCGGTTCTCGATCATGAGTGCCGTGTTCGGCAACTTCCTGTCGACCATGCCCGACTACCCGGCCGAGATCCGGGCGCCGGGCGGCACGGTGGCGGGCGTGTCGGCGTTCCAGATCCAGATCTCCGACGACCAGGTGCTCACGCCCGGCGACGTGCCCAACGTGCTGGTGGCCATGAACCCCGCCGCGCTGCGCAAGGAGATGGGCGACCTGGAGCCGGGCGGCACGATCATCGCCAACGCCGACGCCTTCGACGAGCGGGCCCTGGCCAAGTCGGGCTACGCATCCAACCCGCTCAACGACGGCACCCTCAGCGGCTACACGGTCTACGAGGTGCCGATGACGTCGCTGACGATCGAGGCGACCAAGGAGACCGGCGCCAAGTCACGCGACGCCGAGCGGAGCAAGAACTTCTTCGCCCTCGGCCTGCTGTCGTGGATGTACACGCGGCCCGTCGACCACACCGTCGACTGGATCGAGAACAAGTTCGCCCACAAGCCGCTCGTGAAGGACGCCAACCTGATCGCGTTCAAGACCGGCTACCACTTCGGCGAGACGGCCGAGCTGTTCGGCACCAACTACGAGGTGAAGCCGGCCGAGCACGAGCCCGGCACCTACACCAACATCACGGGCAACACCGCGTTGGCGTGGGGCCTGATCACCGCCGGCCACCAGGCCCGCCTGCCCGTGTTCCTCGCCTCCTACCCGATCACGCCGGCGTCGGACATCCTCCACGAGCTGTCGAAGCACAAGAACTTCGGCGTGCGCACCATGCAGGCCGAGGACGAGATCGCCGCCATCGGCGCCGCCCTCGGCGCCTCGTTCGGCGGGCACCTGGCCGTCACGACGACGAGCGGGCCGGGTGTCGACCTCAAGTCCGAGACCATCGGCTTGGCCGTCAGCCTCGAGCTGCCGCTGCTGATCATCGACGTGCAGCGGGGCGGGCCGTCGACCGGGCTGCCGACGAAGACCGAGCAGTCCGACCTGCTGCTGGCGATGTACGGCCGCCACGGTGAGGCCCCGCTACCGGTCATCGCGGCCAAGACGCCGGCCCACTGCTTCTGGGCGGTCATGGAGGCGGCGCGCATCGCCTTGACGTACCGCACGCCGGTGATCCTGCTGTCGGACGGCTTCCTGGCCAACGGGGCCGAGCCGTGGCGCGTGCCCAGCGTCGACGACATCCCGGAGATCGGGGTGACCTTCGCCGGCGAGGAGGACGTTGTCGACGGCCGCTTCAACCCGTACGCACGCGACCGGCGCACGCTGGCCCGGCCGTGGGCCATCCCCGGAACGCCGGGCCTCCAGCACCGCATCGGCGGCCTCGAGAAGCAGCACGTCACCGGCGACATCAGCTACGAGCCCGACAACCACCAGCGGATGGTCCGTCTGCGGGCCGCCAAGATCGACCGGGTGATGAACGACATCCCGCCGCTCGAGGTCGACGACCCGTCCGGCTCGGCCACGACCCTTGTCCTCGGCTGGGGATCGACCGAAGGACACATCGCCGTGGCCGCACGGGAGTTGCGGCGGCAGGGCCGGCGGGTGGCCCGGGCGCACCTCGTCCACCTCAACCCGTTCCCCGCCAACCTCGGCGACGTGCTGCGTCGCTACCGCCGCGTGATCGTGCCCGAGATGAACTCGGGCCAGCTCGCCCGGTTGCTGCGGGCCGAGTTCCTCGTCGACGTGCAGACGTACTCGAAGGTGCAGGGCATTCCCTTCCGCAGCGACGAGCTGATGATCGCGATAGGGGCGCAGATCCATGAGTGATCAGGGCGTTACGACCCGCAAGGACTGGGCCACCGACCAGGAGGTGCGGTGGTGCCCGGGCTGCGGCGACTACGGCGTGCTGGCGGCGGTGCAGATGCTGATGCCGCAGCTGGGCGTCAAGCGCGAGAACACGGTGTTCATCTCGGGCATCGGGTGCTCGAGCCGGTTCCCGTACTACATGAACACCTACGGCATGCACTCGATCCACGGACGGGCACCCGCCATCGCGTCGGGCCTGGCCGTGGCCCGGCCCGACCTCGACGTGTGGGTCGTGACCGGCGACGGCGACGGGCTGTCGATCGGCGGCAACCATCTGATCCACGCCCTGCGGCGCAACGTCAACCTCACGATCCTGTTGTTCAACAACCAGATCTACGGGCTGACCAAGGGCCAGTACTCACCCACGAGCGAGATGGGCAAGGTCACGAAGTCGACCCCCTTCGGGTCGGTCGACTTCCCGTTCAACCCGATCAGCCTCGCGCTCGGGGCCGAGGCGTCGTTCGTGGCCCGCACGCACGACATGGACCGCCAGCACATGACCGAGATCTTCCGCCGCGCCCACGAGCACCGCGGCTCGGCGTTCGTGGAGATCTACCAGAACTGCAACGTGTTCAACGACGGCGCCTTCGACGCGGTGACGAGCCGGGAGAACCGACCGGCCAACCTCATCCCGCTCGTCCACGGGCAGCCCGTGCGGTTCGGGCGCGACGGCGAGCGCTGCGTCACCCTCGACAGCCAGGGCCGGGCCCACATCGCCAACGTGGCCGAGGTCGGCGAGGACGCCATCCTCGTCCACGACGAGAAGCGGGCCGACCCCGGCCTCGCCTTCACTCTGAGCCGCCTCGCCCGCGGCCCGTACGAGCCGACGCCCGTCGGCGTGTTCCGCGCCGTCGACCGCACCGACTACGGCACGGCCATCGAAGCCCAGCTCCTCGACGCCCACCAGCGCCACGGTCCCGGCGACCTCGCCTCGCTGTACCGCTCCGGCGCGACCTGGGAGGTCCAAGGAACGTTCTCGTAAGCCTGAACCACCAGATCGGTGGCTGCGGCTTACAAGAACGGTCGGCGGTTTCACCCGTTGCGGGTGAAGCGGACGGCGCCCGACTCCCGCACGATCGGAGAAAGGGTCAATACGGGAGGGTTTCTCATGTACTGGATCTTCGGGATCGTCTACTTCGTCCTCATGGTGTCGTTGGGCGTCATGAGCCTGCGCAAGGGTCACTGGGTGCTGTTCGTCGTCGGCATCTTCCTCCCGCTGTTCTGGGTGATCGGCGCCGTCATGCCGCCGCGCGTGGCTGCCGCCAGCTACTGAGCCGACGCGACCCGGGCCCGCAGCTCATCCAGGAGTTGCGGTCGCTCCTTCAGGGCCTCCCGGGTCGCACCGGCCAGCGCCCACGTTTGCAGCCGGTCCAGCGACGCCACCAGAACGTCGCTCCCCATCACCGCCGTGGCCACCGACACCGCGCGCTCGACACCGACCTGGACGGATGACGACGCGAGCAGTTCGGCGACGTCGGTGGCCAGGAGCTTGCCCGAGGCGGCCAGCTCGCTGAAGCCGAAGTCGATCAGCCACACGGTGCCGTCGGCACCGAGGAACAGGTTTGCCAGCCGGAGGTCGCGGTGGGCGACGCGGTGGGCCCGCAAGAGGGCGACTTGCGACCAGATCGCGCCGAGGATCTCGTCGGTCACGTCGGCGGCGTCGAGCCGGTCGAGGGACTTGCCGGCGATCGCCTCGTAGGTCAGGACGAACGATGCCGGCTGCACGTCGGCGAGCGCCAGGAACCGGGGCGTGCGGATGCCGATGGCGCGGGCGGCAAGGGCGAGCAGGGCCTCGTGCTCCACGGCCCGGCGCAGGGACAGGTAGCCGCGCTCGTCGGCCAGGTCGCGCGGCAGGATGCGGCGGTACACGCGGAAGAGCAGGTCGGCGCTGCGTTCGTCCCGGCCCAGGACCTTGACGAACAGGCGGTCGCCGCCGGCCGTCTCGCCGAAATACGGAGTCGAGCCACGGGCATCCAGGCTGGCCTGCTCGAGGCGGCGCAACGGCAACCCGACCCCGGCCATCCCGGCGGCGATCGTCGGCCCCTGCGCCCGGCGCGCCGGTCCCCCCAGGACGACGACCACGGCCGCGCCCACCACCCAGCCGACGAGGACGGCGCGCAACGACTCGAGGGCGGCGGTGGAGATCAGCGTCCGGGTGGCGAGAAGGCCGAGCACGAGCAGCCACGCCAAGCGCCTCCAGGGGCGGGAGACCCACGGGCTGGCCGCCGTGACGATCGCCGTCACCACTCCGAGGGCCAGCTCGGTCGGCGCGTGTGCGTCCTGCAGCGAGCGCGACAGGGCGTTCAGGTCGACCGAGGGGCTCGTAAGAGGCTCGTGGACGAGGCTGAGCACCGCCGTCACCCCCGCCGCCGCGACCCCGGCGGCGACGATCGTCCCCAGGGCGCGCCAGCGGCCTTGAAGGACGACCACGACCAGGCCGCCGAGGAGGACCACGACCGCCAGCACCCAGGTGGCGAGGACCACCGCCGATGTCAACCATGCCGGCAGCGCATGCAGGCCCTCGGTCAGGTCGGCGGCGAAC
>JBOGIC010000053.1:0-3243 GCA_050744985.1 Acidimicrobiales bacterium | reverse complement strand
GAGTGCTTCTACGTCGACTCGGGGTTCCAGGGCGGCGCCAGCTGGAAGTAGTTCCCGTCCGGGTCGGCGAAGGTGCACATCAGCATGCCGCCACCACCGGGCTCGTACGGCTCCGCGACGACTTCGGCGCCGAGGGCCTTGACGCGCTCGAACTCGCCTCGCACGTCGGCTGTCGTGAAGTTCAGCATGATGCGCCCGGGCTGCTCGTTTTGGCCCTTCACCTCGCTGTGGGGCCCGATGGCGATGCTCCCGTCGCCGGCCCGGAAGCCGAACCAGCCGTTGGCCTCGTCGCTCCAGTCGGGGTTCGGGGCGCCGAGCACCTTCGCGTAGAAGTCAGCCAGCCGCTTCGAGTCCTCCGACCCCAACATGATGTTGTTCAGGTTCAACGCCATCGCTCCTCCTCGGGCTTGGTGGCCGTCGCCGGCGCCAGTACGTCGGACCGTCCCAGGCTGTCCACACAGCCCGCCGCCGAGCGGACGTGTACATGGCGCCCGGTGACCGCGACTACCGTGCCGCCCGTGCGCCGGTTCGGGATAATCGCGTTGCTGTTGGCCATGTCGATCGCCGCGGCGGGCTGCGGGGGCGGCGGTGACGACGACATCGACTCGGACGGCCTGGATCCCGGTACCACGGCGGCGGCGGCGACCGCACCCACGACGGCCCCCGGCACGACGGTCTCCGGTACGAGCTTCACGCTGCGCATCACCAGCGTGCAACTCATCAACTCCGAGGAGTCCGACAACGGGATGCGCATCCTGCTCCCGGCCGGGGTGCCCTCCGCGTCGGTGACCCTCACCGGCCTGCCGACGCCGAACCGGGTGATCAATGTGTGCCAGGCCCGTGAGCTCGATCGCCGGTTGGAGGCGGCGAGCTGCCGCACGCCAGCGAGCGGCGAAGCGTTGAACGTGACCCTCGGCGCCGCGGCGTCGGGCGTCGAGATCATCCAGGTCGGTGTAGCCGGGGCCGGGGCGGCCGGGAACCAGGTGACGCTGGACGAGGTGACCGTTCGCTATACGGCGCCATCGCGTGAGGTGAACATCCGGCTCGCGCAGATTGCGTCCGGCGAGGCCGGCGGCCGCCCGACGTTCGGGCTGACGCCCGGGAGCGCGAACGGTGCCTACAACGCGCGGCTGACGTGGAACATCATCCCGGTCTTCGGCGGCGCACCGAACAACGGCCAGCTTGAACTGGTGCAGAGCGGCAACGTGACGAACCAGGCGCAGAGCAGCGGCGACGTGCGCCTTGCCGGGAACGTCCCCACACCCGTCACCGACGTGGTGATCCGGGCGCAGAACCTGGGTGGTTCGGCCATGGTCGGGCCCAAGCTGAACCTCGTGCTTCCGTAGCTCGTACAGTTCTCCCAATGGCCGCCGGCGACCCCGTTGTGCGCATTCAGCCCGCGCAGCGGGTCGTGGCCGACCCGACGCCGGGCATCGTGCGCGAGCAGGCGATCGACGCCACTGGCCTGTGGGCCGGGCTGGCCCGTACCGAGGCGGGCATGATCTCGGCCTGGCACCACCACGGCGAGTACGTGACCTCGATCTACATCGTGTCGGGACGGCTGCGGATGGAGTCGGGCGCCGGGGGGAGCGACGTGGTCGAGGCGGTCGCCGGGGACTTCCTCCACGTCCCGGCGGGAGCGATCCATCGCGAGTCCAACCCCGGTGACACCGAGAGCGAGATCATCGTGGTCCGCGCCGGGAACGGCCCTCCGACGGTGAACGTCGACGGCCCCGCCGCGCCGTAGTCCGTCCACCAATAGGGTGGGCACGCTTCAAGTCCACCGAGGAGGCACTATGGCCGCAGACACATTCTTCGTATTCGCCGGCGTGTACGACGACCCCGACGACGCAGTCGCGGACTACGAAGCGATCAAGGACCTGCACACCGAGGCCGGCCTCATCGACGCGTACGACGCGGCCCTGGTCCAACGCCACGAGGACGGCAAGGTCAAGATCGTCAAGAAGCACGAGACGCCCACGCGCGCCGGTGGCGTCCTCGGTGGGGGAGCCGGCCTGGCGACGGGGCTCGTGATCGCGCTGTTCCCCGCGGCCGCGGTGGGCGCCGGCCTCCTGGTCGCCGCCACGGGTGGCGGGGCGCTGCTGGGTGCGCTCGCCGGGCACGCGGCGGCGGGCATGAGCCGCAAGGACCTCAAGGAGCTGGGCGAGCACCTCGATGCCGGCCAGGCCGGGGTCGTGGTCGTGGCTGTGTCCGACATGCAGGCCAAGGTCGAGCAGGCCATGAAGCACGCTGCCAAGCTCGAAGCCAAGCAGATGAAGGCCGACGCCAAGGCGCTCGAAGCCGAGGCCAAGGAAGCCACGACCTAAGTCGCGCCGTAGGGTGGCCTGGCCGGCGTTCGTGATCGGCGAGGGCGTGTACGGAGGCGTGCGCGGGGGAAGAAGGCGGGCACGAACGGAGGCCAGATGACCGAGAAGCACGACGACCGTGAGAAGGACGAGGCGGATGAGAGCGGCGCCGCCGGCGACAAGGGCATCAACGACCCGCTGACCCGCGGCGACACCGCGGACAAGGCCCCGCGGCGCGACTTCGGCCAGGACCAATCGGACTGAGACGAAGGATCATGGGGCGTGGACGCTGAGGCGCAGGCCTACATCGATGCCATCGCCCGAGCACCGGCCGTTGTTCGACCGCCTCCACGAGCTGATCCTGGAGGAGCACCCGGACGCCGCCTTGACGATCTCCTATGGGATCCCGACCTACCGGGTGGGGCGCCGGCGCCTCTACCTGGGGGTGTGGAAGCGCGGCGTCTCGCTCTACGGCTGGGAGCAGGCGCGCGACGGCGTCTTCACGGCTCGCCATCCTGAGCTGACGACCGGCAAGGGCACCATCCAGCTCACGCCCGCAAATGCGGCCGGCCTCGTCGACGACGAGCTTCGCGCCCTGGTCCGAACCACGCTGTCGCCTTGACGGACCGGCGGCCGGGCCGAAGCCGCCACTCGGAGCTACCCTGGTGGGGGGCTCGGCATCGGGTGTCCGCCGTACCCGGTGTCGGGCCCCCACCAGCTCGTCCGTCGACGTCGACCCACCTCCACCGCGGGCCCCTCCGTCGCCGCCTCGGAAGAGGCGAGGCCCGCGACGCGGCCCTGCCAGGCTGACTACGACCTCCTACCTCCAAGCTTGCTGGAAGCTCACCCACCTGACCATCTCGCGCCGCCCAGCAGCCCCACAATCTTCGGTGGGTGGCTGTTGGGCCGGCGTTGGGTCAGCGAGCGCCGCCCGCCC
>JBOGIC010000052.1:0-2433 GCA_050744985.1 Acidimicrobiales bacterium | reverse complement strand
GTTCAGGCCACGCAGGCCGGCCACAGCGTTCAGGCCACGCAGGCCGGCCACGGCGTTCAGGCCACGCAGGCCGGCCACAGCACGGCCGGCGCGAACGCGCGTGGCGGCCGAGGCGAAGGTCGGCGGGCGGCTCATCGTCATGGGCGTCGTGCTGGCGATCGGGTTCGCGGCGGTGCTGCTGCGGCTCGTCGACGTGCAGGGCCTGTCGTCGTCGCGCTACGCCGTACTCGGCAACAACCAGCGGCTGCACACCATCGACCTGGCCGCCCCGCGGGGTGCGATCTTCGACCGCCACGGCGCCGCCCTGGCCGTCTCGGTTTCCCGCGCGACGGTGTGGGCGGACCCGCAACTGGTTTCCGACCCGGCCGGCGCCGCCCGCGCCCTGGCGCCGCTCCTCCGCATCGACGAGGCCGGCCTGCGCGCCAGCCTGACCACCAACTCTCGGTTCGTCTACCTGGCCCGCCGGCTCGACGACGAGACCGCCGACGCGGTCCGGGCGTTGTCGCTCGCGGGCGTCGACCTCATGGCGGAGCCGACGAGGGTGTGGCCGGGCGGGACGGTCGCCAGCTCGGTGCTCGGTCAGGTCGGCGTCGACGACCAGGGCCTGTCCGGCCTCGAGCTGCAGTTCCAGGACGAGCTGTCCGGCACCCCGGGCGAGGTGCTCGTCGAGCGCGACCCCGGCGGCCGCGACATCCCCGGCGGGGTCCGCCGGCGCACCGAGCCCGTGAGCGGCCACGGCGTGGTGCTGACCCTCGACCGCGACCTTCAGTACTTCGCCGAGCAGACCCTGGGCCGGCGGCTCGTGTCGTCGAAGGCGCGCGCCGGCGTGGCCGTCGTGATGGACACCCAGAGCGGCGACATCCTGGCCATGGCCAACATGGTGGCGGGCGAGAAGGACCAGGCGCCGCACCCGGCGGGCTACAACAAGGCCGTCGTCGACGTCTACGAGCCCGGCTCGGTGAACAAGCTCGTCACCCTGGCCGCCGCCATCGAAGAAAAGGCCGTCGCGCCGTCGACGGGACTGATCGTCCCCGACCACATCACGGTGGGGGGCAGCACGTTCGAGGACTCCGAGAGCCACCTGCCGCAACGGTGGACGCCCGCGGACATCATGGCGCACTCGTCCAACGCCGGCGCCATCATCGTGGCCCAGCAGCTGGGCCGCCAGGGCCTCGACCGGTACCTCCGGTCGTTCGGCCTCGACCGCGAGCCGGGCCTCGACTTCCCCGGCGAGGCGACCGGTATCGTCCCCGACCTGGGGGACTGGTCGGCCACGAGCCTGCCCACCCTCGCCATCGGCTACGGGCTGGCGGTGACCCCGCTGCACATGGTGGCGGCCTACAACGCCGTGGCCAACGGGGGCGTGTACGTCGAGCCGCGGCTGGTCCGCGCCGAGCTGGACTCGTCGGGCAAGGAGCGCGCCGCGCCCGCGGCCGATCAGCACCGCGTCGTCTCGGCCGAGACGGCGGGGGCCGTGACCGGCATGCTCACCCAGGCGGTGCAGGACGGCACGGGTACGACGGCCGCGATCGACGGCTACACGGTGGCGGGCAAGACGGGAACGGCCCGGAAGGCCGAGGGCGGGACGGGGTACCGCGACGGCGCCTACAACGCCAGCTTCGTCGGCTTCGTGCCGGCGGAGGCCCCGCGCCTGTCGATCACCGTGGTGCTGGACGAGCCCCAGCCGTACTACGGGGGCCTGGTGGCCGCGCCCGTGTTCGCCGAATTGGCGAACTACGCCGTCCGCCACTACCAGATCCCCCCGCGCCAGGCGGCGGCTACGCTCAGGTCGTCATCGGCGACGAGGCCCTGAGCCACATGCGGTCGCGCCCCGCCCCGAGCAGGCAGGCGACCGCCGAGACCGGGAGCCCCGTGTCGCTGGAGCGCCTGCTGGGCGGGATCGACGTGCTCCGGCCGCAGGGCGATTTCGGCGCGTGCGTGATCACGGGCGTCGCCCACGACTCGCGGGCGGTCCGCCAGGGGTCGCTGTTCTGCTGCCTGGTGGGGGAGCGGACCGACGGCCACGATCACGCCGCCTCGGCCGTGGCCGCCGGAGCCTCCGCCCTGGTGTGCGAGCGCCCGCTCGACCTGCCGGTGCCGCAGGTCGTCGTCGCCGACGCCCGGGCGGCCATGGCGCAGGTCGCGGCGGCCTTCCACGGCCACCCGTCCCGCCGCCTCACTGTGGCCGGCATCACCGGCACCAACGGCAAGACGACCGTGACGCACCTGCTCGCCGCCGTCCTGCAGGCGTCGGGCCGCCCCGCCGGGGTCATCGGGACGCTCTCGGGCGCCCACACCACCCCCGAGGCCCCGGACCTCCAGGCCCGCCTGGCCGGGCTCGCGGCGGCGGGCACGCAGGCCGTGGCCATGGAGGTGTCGTCGCACGCGCTGGCGCAGCACCGGGTGGACGCCACGTGGTTCGAGGTGGTGGCC
>JBOGIC010000051.1:0-2869 GCA_050744985.1 Acidimicrobiales bacterium | reverse complement strand
ATCGTGGCCTTCGGCCACGACGAAGCACACGCGATCGGCGCGCTCGCCGGCCGGGTGGGCTCGACTGATGTGGTGGATGTCCACGTCGTCGCGTCGGCTCATCGGCGTCACTTCGGAGTGGTCGCCTCAGACGAGGGCGACCTCAGACCGATCGCCGGCGCTCTCCGGCCGCGAGTTCCCATCTTTCGAGTCTGAACACCGCGTCGTCGTCCCGAGGCCCGGAGTTCTCGCGCGCCAAAGGAGCCGTCCAGCGGGACACGAGTCTCCTCCGGTGGTTGTACCGGTCGGCGAAGGCGGCCGTCTCGCGGTCGAGACGGAGACGGCGGACCCAGCCGCGGCCCGGAGCGCAGTACGACCTGGACCCCCACGGCAGGGCCGTTGGCGTGAACCTTTCCGCGGCGCCATCCGTATGCGGGCGTGGTGAACCGGCCGTTGATTGACTGTGTCTCGGTGGATGACGACGCACGGCTCCTCGCGCAGGTGGCGGCGGGGGACCGGGACGACGCCATGCGCGAGCTGTACCGGCGCTACGAGGGCCGCATCTACGGGCTCGGCGTGAAGCTGCTGGGCGATACGAGCCTGGCCGAGGAGCTCGTGCAGGAGACCTTCGTGCGGATCTGGCGGAAGGCGGAGCAGTACGACCCGTCCAAGGGGACGGTGGCGACCTTCCTGTTCGCCATCGCCCGCCGCATCGCCATCGACTT
Source organism: Acidimicrobiales bacterium (assembly GCA_050744985.1). Classification (GTDB taxonomy): domain Bacteria; phylum Actinomycetota; class Acidimicrobiia; order Acidimicrobiales; family AC-14; genus JBOGIC01. The sequence continues at coordinate 2,165 of JBOGIC010000051.1, read as the reverse complement.
GTGGCGGCGGCCTTCGTCCCGGCCGTTCCAGCCGGAGGGCGGCGACGAGGCCGCACCCGGCGAGGCGGTGGAACGGGCGCTGGTCGCGTTGACGGTGAGGGACGCGCTGGACGCGTTGTCGCCCGACCATCGGGAAGTGCTCGAGCTCTCCTACCGGCGCGACCTGGACCAGCGCGCCATCGCCGCCCGCCTCGGGGTGCCGTTGGGTACGGTCAAGACCCGTACCTACCATGCCCTGCGCAACCTCAAGCGGGCCCTCGAAGCGAGGGACATCCATGGTTGACCGCACCGGCCCCCACGTCGACCTCGGCGGCTACGTCCTCGGGGTGCTCACCCCCGAGGAGGCCTCCGCCTTCGAAGCCCACATGGATGGATGCGAGCAGTGCCGGCGGGAACTGAGCGAGCTGCAGCACCTGCCCGACCTGCTGGACCAGGCGACGCCCCACGTCGACCCGCCCGCCGACTTGGAGGAGCGCACCTTTGCCGCCATCGAACGAGCGGCGGGAGCCGAGGCCGGCGACGCGCCGGCGGCGGTTGCGCCGCCGGTGCCGCGGCCGCGTGCGCGCCCGCTCCGCCACCGCACCGTCGAGCTGCGCAAGGTGTTCGCCATCGCCGCCGCCGTGCTGCTGTTGGGGTTCGGCGTCGCCGTCGTGCGCGACGCATCGAGGCCCGCGCCGGCCGCCGCCCAGGTCATCGAGCTCACGGCGCCCGGGAACGGCCCGGCCCGCGCCGTCGCCCGCATCCGCGCCACCGCCACCGGTGGCGTGATCGACATGGACGTCGAGGGCTTGACGCCGCCACCTCCCGGGACGTTCTTCGAATGCTGGCTGGTGGCCGCCGACGGCGACACGCCCGACCACCCCCGGCGCATCTCGGTCGGGACGTTCGGCGTCGACGAGTCGGGACGAGCCTCGGTGCACTGGGACTTCAAGGCCGACGTGGCCCGGTTCCCGCGCATCGGCGTGACCCTGGAGGCCGATGACGGCAACCCGGTGCAGACCACCGACCGGGTGCTCGCCGGCAAGCAGCTCGTGGTGGCACCAGGCGGCAGGTAGAGCGTCGGGTTTCTCGTTTTCGGTTGAACCTGGCGGTCCGGCGGTGCGTATAGGGGGCGACGAGAGTCTGAAATCCCCCCAAAGGAGAACCCCAAATGCGCACACACCTGCTTCCGAAGATGTTCGCCAGTGCAGTCGTCGTGGCCGCCACCGTTGTGGGGCTCGTGCCGGCTGCGAGCGCGCTCCCGGCCGGCGACCCCAATCCACCCGACACGACCGATCGCCCGGACCTCAAGCTCACGGCCCTGGCCGCGTCCCCCGGTTCAACGGGTTGGTCGGTCAGCTACACGGTCGCCAATGCCGGGCAGTCCTCGGTCCCGTGGTCGACCCTGTCCTTCGGCGGCGGACCGGGCTTCCCGGCCACGAACGTCGCCATCCCGTCGCTGGCGTCGGGTGGGACCCGGTCGGGGACGGTCCCGCTGGCGCGCGGTGACTGCTACGTCTACGTCGTCGCCACGGCCGACGCCGCCAAGGTCGTCACCGAGTCGAGTGAGACGAACAACACCCGCACGACGATCGGGGCCGAGCCTGGGTGCCCGCCGCGGTACAAGGTGTCGGCCGCACACTTCAAGGCGATCGACGAGAGCGGCGACGATTGGGCCGGATCCGACGAGATCTATTGGGCATTTTCGAGCGTGAGCAATTCCGGCACGGCGGCGACGCGCAACACCCAGGTCTACGGTAGCCTCGACACCGGCGACACCCAGAGCTTCTCGGTCTACGACAACTGCGTGTGGGGCTGCAGCCCCGTCGGCACGCCGGCGCCCTTCGGCATCGGGCTCAGCGCGCAGGTGTGGGAGCACGACCAGGGCGACGTCCCCGAGATCGTCAGCGACATCGCCGACGCCTTCCAGGCCGCCGGCCCGATCCTGTCGGCGGCCAAGCTGCCGGAGTGGGTCGGCACCGCGACGACGAAGGTCGGTGACGCCATCGAGTACTTCGTGGGCGTGTGGGAGGACGACCTGCTGGGCACCAACACCTACGCCTTCTCGGCCGACGGCCTGGCCAGCGCCCTGCCCAACCGTGGCTCGTCGTTCCTCGACACCCGTGTCTACGACGCGAACGCCAAGTACAGCCTGACCATGGTGGTGAGCCGGCTGGTCTGACGTT
>JBOGIC010000050.1:0-3942 GCA_050744985.1 Acidimicrobiales bacterium | reverse complement strand
AGGGAGTCCGCATGGCTAGGTCGATCCGGCTCCGGGTCATCGAGGAACCACCGGCCGGGACGCGAGCCATCGTCGACCTCGGCGGCGAGGCCTACCTCGCGGGACAGGTGTCCACGGGCTCCTGGTCCGGCCTGCTGCAACAACACTGTGGGGGGTGCGACCGGATCATCGTCACGGGCCGACCGCACCTCAGCCGGGACGGGGCCGGCAACCCCATCGTGCTGCGTTGCGCCCACTGCGGCGCCTTGAACGAGATGGCCCAGGACTAAGCCGGACGCCCGAGCGTTCCGCGTCGGTGGAGTCGGTGAGGGCGTTCCTCGCGACCAGGTAGCTGTCGACCGACAGCTCGAACACCGGTCGCGGGAAACCTACGGACGCGCCAGGACTTCCCATAACCGTATACTTCTCTACGCTTTATGAAAGTCCCCGCGCCGTCGCTCGCTCCGATCCTGCGCTCGGACACGCAGGGCCGCATCCTGGCGCGACTGCTCGCCGACCCCGGGTCGACGTACAGCCTCTCAGACCTCGTCGCCTGGTCCGGGGCCAGCATGCCCACCGTGCAGCGCGAGATCAACCGTGCCGAACAGGCCGGCATTGTTACGACTGAGAAGATCGGCCCGACTCGGCTCGTGCGAGCCAACGTCGCGCACCCGCTCCACGACGCGGTGCGGCGGATCATCCTCGCCACCTACGGACCGCCCGCCGTGATCGGAGACGAGTTCGCGGCAATCGACGGCGCGGAGGCGGTGCTGTTGTTCGGGTCGTGGGCAGCCCGTTACCGCGGCGAGCGCGGACGAGCACCGAACGACATCGACGTCCTCGTGATCGGCGACGCCGACCGCGACGCCGTCGACGACGCCGCCGAGCGCGCCGAACGTCGCATCGGACTCCCCGTGCACGCGACCGTCCGAACGAGCGCGCAGTGGGAATCGCAGCGCGAGAGCTTCATCAAGGAGATCCGATCCCGGCCGCTCGTGGTCGTACTCGCGGCCGAGGGCGACCCGTCGTTCGGCCTCGACACACCGAGGACAGCGGGGTGACCTGGGCACGCGGCCGCGCCGACATCGAGCGCCTCATCGCCGATGGCGAGCTCGATCGCGTACGACCCTCCGGCGAGTTCGCCGCGCGGCTCCTTGCCGATGCGGAAGCCCACCTCACTCTCGCATCGAGGGGGATCGAGGATGACCCGGCGGGCGTCCTACAGCTCAGCTACGACGCTGCTCGCAAGGCGGCAGCGGCACTGCTCGCGGTCCAAGGACTGCGGGCTACGACCAGCGGCGGCCACATCGCCGTCATCGATACCGTCAAGAAGCAGTTCGACGAGCGCGGCGGCATGGCGGTCTTCGGACGCCTCCACACCCTCCGCCGGCGCCGGAACCGCACCGAGTACCCGGACCTCGACTCGCCGGGCGTCAACGAAGACGATGCTCGCCAGGCGCTCGACACCGCTCGCGCGGTCGTCGACGCCACGAGGCGGCTCGTCGAGAGCGGTCGGCTGGATGCGTTCGAGTGACGCCGAGTCCGTGAGCTACACCTGGAGCGCGGGGTTGACCTCCACGGACCGGTTGCCCGTCGGAGAGATCTCGACTGGACGGCGACTCGCGCTTGAGCTGAAGCGCCGCTCGACGAGCTCCCCACGGTGGCATGGTGCCGTTGCACTGCGCACGTGCCGGCGCGTGCCGGTGACAGGATCGCGGCCGACGGATCGCGGCCGACGGAGACGGGTAGCTCCCAGCGGTTCCGTCTCCCTGACGGTATTCCCAGCGGCCGTCCGGAGGAATCCGCCGAATGCCGTCTGACCCGTTGCTTTATCGAGGCGGCGACCGGAATCGAACCGGTGTACAGGGCTTTGCAGGCCCTTGCCTAAACCACTCGGCCACGCCGCCCAGCCGGACCATCGTACCCGTCCGGCTGGGCGGTTCGGCCGGACCCCGTCAGGTGACGGTGGCGGATTCCTTGCCCTTGACGGTCCTGCTCGGCGGGCCGCCGCCGACGCGGCGCCGGCTGATCGTGGCGGCGACGACGAGGGCGACGCCGACGATCAGCAGCCCCACGACCGCCGCCAGGACGATCTTGGCGGCGTCGGACGAGCCCGTGGCGATGGGCGCAAACTGGGCAGCCGAGATGAAGACGTCCTGCACGCCTCCCCCGAAGCCCTCACCCTCGGCCACCGGGTCGGCCGTCTCCACGGCGCCGGCGTCGCCGCGGGAGAAGCGGGTGTCGTCCCAGCCGAAGACGGCGAACTCGTCGGCCGAGCCGACGCCCGGCGGGGAGTTGATGTCGTAGTTGATCCCCCACACCCCGAACCGGCGGTCGACGACCTGGTCGGTGATGCGGGTGTTGGCCGACCACGTGGCGCCGTTGTCCGTCGAGTAGGCGTAGTACACGTCGTTCGACCGGATTCCCGGGTCGTCGCGCGTGTCCCACCACACGACGTCGATGCGCCCGTTGGGGGCGACGCTGATGTTCGGGAAGAACTGGCCGAAAAGATGGTTTGGGTCGTCGTCGGAGAGCACCTTCGGCTCACTCCATGTCTTGCCCCCGTCGGTGGAGGCCCGGTGGTACACCTCGCCCAGGCTGTTCACCGAGGGCTGCGGGTTGCGCTGGTACGCCATGTGCAGCGTCCCCTCGGGGCTGATCGCGTACCGGGCGTTGGGCGTGTCGTAGCTGAACGGCAGCGACATGCTCGGGGCCCACGTGCGCCCGCCATCGGTCGACTTCGAGATGAACAGGGCCGCGGGCGGCGAGTTCGCGATGTTGGCCGTCCCGGACCGCCACATCACGTAGGCCGTGCCCTTGGCGTCGACGCGCGCCTCGAGGCCGTTGCGGCCACTGGCGCCGCCGAAGTTGGCCGCCTGGTTGGGCGTGGCGCCCTTCGACCCCGCCGCCGGGATCGTGGTCGAGGTGGTGGTCGCTCCTGCGGCCGGGACCGTCGTCGTCACCGCGGCCAACGCCTGGTCACGGATGGCCTGGGACTCGAACCGCCCGGCGGCGAGGTCGACGGGCGCGTCGAACGTACGCCCGCCGTCCCGCGAGACGGCGACGACGGGGCTGGTCGGCACGGCGTTCGGTGTGGTGAACCCGGGCCGGGAGATGCCGAACGTGATGTAGACGATGTCGGCGCTGCCGCTCGTGCGGTCGACGGCCAGGCTCTGCACCGGGCGCGGTGACTCGGCCTGCTCGCCGGTCTTGCCGCGGGCGTTGTAGGCCACCTGGGTCTCCCACGTGTTGCCCAGGTCGTTCGTGCGGGCGAGCAGGATGGCCCCGCCCGGGCGCGAGCCGTCCTGGTCGTCCCACCCGTTGAGCGCCATGTACACGGTGCCGTCCCGGCCGAAGGCCACCGGCGCCTGGATGACGCCGCCCTGGCTCTGGGAGCAGAACGGGTACGACGCCTCGGCGGGCGACCCCTCGGCGATCGCCCACGTCTGGCCGGCGTCGGCGGAACGCAGCATCCCGCACCGCCGTGAGCGCAGGTCGGCGTAGCCGGCGACGATCCGCGTCGGGTCCGCCGGGTCGACGGCGAACGCGGGGCTCGAGAGCAGCCGGCCAGGGTCGAGGTTGGCCTTGGTGGCGTTTACCGGCTTGGTGAAGGTCACCGGATCGGCCGCGGATGCGGCCAGGCCGGGAATGAGTGCGGCCGCGCCCAGCGCGGCCAGCAGAGCGATTTTGCGGGCTGGTGATCTGGTCATCGAGGTCCCCCGACTCGTCGAATGCAACGCATCGAGCCGGTCCCAGCCCCAGCACGCGTCGCCCTCCGCCGTGAGAGTCCCGCTTCGGACCCGCCCACCGCGCAGGCTACTGCCCCCGACCGTTCCTGGGAAGGGAAGGTGGGTAGGTCTTGCCCGTGCCTCCCGACAACCGCCCCGCCGTGCTCTTCGACGTCGACGGGACGCTCGTCGACACCAACTGGTTCCACGCGCTGGCGTGGTGGTACGCGATCGG
>JBOGIC010000049.1:0-4556 GCA_050744985.1 Acidimicrobiales bacterium | reverse complement strand
AGGCAACACCACGGTGGCCGAAGGTCCTCGCCGTTGCGCCCACCCTGGCACGCGAGTGCCGGGTCGAGCACACCTGGGTGTACCAGCCGGGCCAGTTCGACGGGATCGCTGCGCCGACGCTGCTTTTGACCGGCTCGCAGACGGAGCCCGCGCTCGCCGAGCTGACCAGCCGGGCGGCCGCCGCCATACCCAACGCCCGCATCCAGGTTCTCGACGGGCACGGTCACTTCGCACACAAGACCGATCCTGCCATGGTCGCCGCCCTGATCCGGGGCTACGTCTCGTCGTAATCGTCGGCCACTGTCGCGTCTGAACGCCGCCCAACGCCGTCGATGGGCTACACCGCAGTCTTCCTCGCGCCAGCAAGGGCGGGATCACGGAAGCGGGCTGTGGCGGCGCACACAGCCGGCGGTAGGTGGCGGTCGTGTCTCCGGTCCGCTACACGAGTCGATGCAGTCAGCGCCGACGCGGCGGCGTCTCAGGCTGAATGTTCTTGTTGTTGTGGAACACGTTCCCGGCGTCGTACTTGGCCTTCACCTCGGCGAGCCGCCGGTACGTGTCGCCCCCGTAGGCCTCGCGGACGCGGCTCGTGTCGTCGTCGGTGTCGAGGAAGTTCACATAGACGCCGGTACGGTAGGGCTCCAGGGCGTCGAAAAACGTTCGGGCCCACGCGGTCTCCGCGGCGCCGACGGTGTCGTCCTGCTCCGGGAGCCAGGCAGCGTCGATGATGATGTTGTGCTCCACGTCACGCCCCTGGTAGGCCGTGGCCTCCCGAGGGACCTTGGCCACGGCGCCACCTAGGTGGAACATCGCCGCGTACGACCTCGGGGAGGTGGCCTGGTAGGCGTGCTCGGCGACGATGTCGATGACCTCGTCGGACAGGCCGGTGAGGTTCGTGGCCTTCCAGTAGTAGTGCCAGCCGTGGGGGACGGTGTCGTCGATGCCGCTCTGGTGGTCGACGTACGGCGTGGGTCCGACGAGGTCGACGAGCGGCGTCCCGAACCGGCGGAGCGCGCGAACCGCACGCTCACCGTCCTCGACGGATCCGGCGTAGCAGCTGGCCACGGCGACGGCGGGCCGGAAGTGCAGGTCCTCGTCGACCACCGGCAGCGGTGGGATCGTGCCCAGCCGGACGATGGTCCCGAGCTCGTCGGGCGCGTCGGTGACGAACTCACGGTAGAAGCGCAGGACGTCAGTGGTGTCCTCGGCCGCCCAGAACATCGGACCGGCCAGGACGGTGGGGCCGACCGGGTGCAGCGCGAACCGGAACGAGCTGACGACGCCGAAGTTCCCGCCTCCGCCTCGCAGCGCCCAGAACAGGTCGGGGTGATCAGTAGCCGAAGCCCGGATGATCTCGCCCTCGGCGGTGACCACCTCGGCCTCCACGAGGTTGTCGACGGTGAGCCCGTGCTTGCGCATCAGCCAGCCAATGCCGCCACCCAGGCTGAGGCCGCCGACGCCGGTGTGGCTCACGATGCCGCCCGGGGTGGCCAGACCGTGCGCCTGCGTCTCGTGGTCGACGTCTCCCCACAGGGCGCCGCCTTGGACGAGAGCCGTGCGCCCGACGGGATCGACCGAGACGGCGCGCATCGCCGAGAGGTCGATCACGATTCCGTCGTCGCACACCGCGGTGCCGGCCACGTTGTGGCCCCCGCCTCGTACGGCGATCTCGAGGTCGCGGTCGCGGGCGAAGCGCACCGCTGCGGCCACGTCGGCGGTGCCGCGGCAGCGGGCCATCACACGCGGTCGTCGGTCGACGGCGCCGTTCCATACCGCGCGTGCGCCGTCGTACTCATGGTGCTCGGGGGTGATGACGTCGCCCCGCAACCCCGGAATCTGGATCGTGATTCGCTCGATCATCGTTCCCCCTCGGTGTATGGGCCCATCGCAACATCGGGAGGCGTCGAGGAGAAGTCAGCTATCTGGACTTTGAAGTAAGGAATCCGGACTTCACATCGGTCCGGAGGCGCGTGACACTGCGCTCATGAGGACATACGGCCAGTACTGCCCGATCGCCCGCGGGGCGGAGATCTTCGCCGAGCGTTGGACGCCGTTGATCATCCGCAACCTGCATCTGGGCTGTGGGACCTTCGGTGAGATCCTCGAGGGTGCGCCTGGGCTCTCCCGCACCGTGCTCGCGGAACGGCTCAAGCAGCTCGAGCGCCTCGGCATCGTCGAGGCGACACCGAAGGCGCACGGGCGTGGTCAGCGTTACCTGCTCACGGCGTCGGGTGATGATCTGTTCAAGGTCTGCGAGACCCTCGGTGAGTGGGGAGCTCGTTGGCTCGAGATCGCCCCCGAGAACCTCGATCCGTTCGTGGCGCTGTGGTCGATGTGCAACGCGCTGCGCCGGGACCGGCTACCCCACCAGCGTGTGGTCGTTCGGCTCGACTTCACCGGCTTCCGGCCCCATGAGAGGTACTGGCTGCTGCTCGAACAGGGCGAAGCGGAGATCTGCAAGACGTATTCCGGCCTGGACGAAGACCTCTTCATCACCGCTGACGCCGAGGCGTTCGTCAAGTGGCACGCCGGGCAGGTCTCCTGGGCGGAGGCCATCGGCGACTCCCGAATCCAGCTCCACGGTCCGTCATGGCTCGTGAGGGCCTTTCCGACCTGGAACGGCCGCAGCGCGTTCGCGCACATCAAGCCCGCCGCCGCTGCCGCTGCCGCTCCGAATTGATGCGCCGGACCACCACCGGGCCGCTCCCCAGCTGGTGTGACCTGGCGCATACAGAGAGGCGTAGTCCGGCTTCGTCCGCACACGCCGCGGGGCCCGTCGCCAGGAGCGCGGACCCACCGAGCGTGCCCCACAGTGATGCCGGTAGGGGCTCGCTGTTAGCGGCCTGACTTCCAATGACGTAGGCGCTCGCTTCGGCCGCGCTCATTGGGTGATGCGGCTTCGGGCGCGCTGGTGTCAGCGACGACGACGATTTGCGGTTCCCTGTTCGTGCGAGCGGGCCCCTCCCTCAGTATGTCGCTGGCCGGGAGGGCCCGTCGGGCCCATCCCGCTGCGGACAAGGCCGCGGCGGCGCGAAACCGGCGAACGGCGGTGCCCGCAAGGGGATCCCTCACCGGACTCCACGCCAGGATCGTGATCAGAAGAATCCGCCATATTGTCGAGGCTGGCTGGTTGACCCACGTTTGGCAATGACGAATCGCATGCTGCCAAACCCGACGTGTGGGACGCACCCGCCGCGAAACGGTCCGTTGCTCCGTCCGAGACGGTAAGGATAGACAGGGTCGGGCAGCAACGGCGGTCGGATGCCGGGGAGGGCGAAGACGATGGGCCACGGTCGCCGACGAGGGCGCGTCCGCAAACCCGGTGGGGATGGGCCCCTCGCCGTGGCCGGGTTCCGGATCGCCGCGGAGGGAGGTTGTGGCACACGAGACGATGCGGCGGCGACCGTTCGTGCTTGAGACACCGCGGCTGCTCCTGCGCCCCCTCGCCGAGGAGGACGTGGACGCGGTCCACCGGCTCTATGCCGACTGGGACGTCGCCAAGGGCCTGTCGCGCATCGCTCACCCGTTCTCGGTCGAGGCCGCGCGGCGGTTCGTCGCCGAGGCCCGGGCGGCGTTCGAGCGGGGCTCCGGCTACGTGCTGGGCCTGTTCGAGCGCCGGAGCGGCGCCTTCGTCGGCGTCGTCTCCCTGCGGATCCCCGCGGCGGATCCGGCCCTGCCCGAAGAGGACTGCGCCGACGCCGCCGGCCTCGGGATCCTGGGCTACGCGGTCGCGCCCCCGTACTGGGGGCAAGGTTTCGCGTCCGAAGGCGCCAAGCGGATGGTCCGGTTCGCCTTCGACGATCTGCGGCTCGACCGCCTCCAGGGCACCGCCCTTCGCGAGAACCCGGCGTCCGGGCGTGTCCTCGCGCAGATGGGATTCGCCGTGTCCGAGGCGGGTATCGCCGAGGAGCCGCTCTACGGCGGCCCCCCGCGACTCGCCGACCGCTACCTGCTGACGAGAGGCAAGGCGGCCGAGTGATCCAGCCGGCCCTCGTTTGCGGACACGCCCTAACTAACCGGTGACCATTCGTCGCAGCTCGCCGTGTGAGGAGTCGTTCAGAACGTGCGGCGTGAGATCGGCCGCAGGCGCCCATCCCACCCGGTTGGCCTATGCCCGAGGGCGGCAGACACGGCCGGATGCACCGCTCATTGCCTCCGGTCGCCGAAATCCCGCCGAGGGGTCCCTCCGGCGCGGCGCGCGGCGCGCGCGTCCTGGGAGCCGATCCGCCTCCGGGGACGGGAGGGGAGGGCCGAACGGTCGTGCAAGCGGACGGTGAATGGCCAGCGTCTATAACGCCTCGGCTGTTCGTGTCACGCTCCCGGTTTATCGCGTGGAGCCAAGATGTTCGCGCCGTGGTGAGCGGGAGCGATCCTGGTTTGCGGCGTGGCGCGCCTTCCCGTTGGTCCGCCTGCGGACCGCTCTGACGGCGGCGGGATCGCTAACCTCGATCCTCGGCCCCCCGGCGGGTAGGCCGCTTCCTGAGGTTGCATCCACCAGAACCGTTGTGGCTGTTGGGTTTTCTGGAAGGGCCGGGCACATTCTGTAGGTGAACTTC
>JBOGIC010000048.1:0-4430 GCA_050744985.1 Acidimicrobiales bacterium | reverse complement strand
GCGCCGCGCGGTCGCGTGATCAGCGCGCCGCTCGACCGTCCGCAGGCCGAGCACTGGGTCGACGTGGTCCCGGAAGGATCGGCCGTCATCGAGGCCCTGACCATCGCCGGCGGCTCCCTGCTCGTCTCCACCAGCGAGCACGCCGTCTCGCACCTGTGGCGCTACGCCCTCGACGGGTCGGGCGGCCAGGAGATGGGCCTGCCCGAGCCGGGCGCCATCGTCGGCATCGACGCCGAGCCCGCCGTCGAGCGGGCGTTCGTGACGTTCACCTCCTTCGCCCGCCCACCGGCCCTGTGGCGGTGGGAGGCCGGGGAATCGCTCGAACCGTGGAGCCACCATGTGTCCCCGATCGACCCGGCCCGGTACGAGGTGCGCCAGGTCTTCTACGAGTCGACCGACGGCGCCCGGGTGCCCATGTTCCTGATCTCCCAGCCGGGGTCGTCGAGTCCGCAGCCGGCGGTCCTCACGGGCTACGGCGGGTTCGCCATCGCCTCCACGCCGGCGTTCTCGCCCGGGATCGTGGCCTGGTGCGACGCCGGCGGTCTCTACGCCCTCGCGGGCATCCGGGGCGGCGGCGAGTACGGCGAGGAATGGCACGAGGCGGGCATGCGGCACCGCAAGCAGCAGGTGTTCGACGACTTCGCCGCCGCCGCGGCGTGGCTGGCGGACCAGGGCCTCACGACCCCCGAGCGCCTCGCCATCCGGGGTGGCTCCAACGGCGGCCTGCTCGTCGGCGCCACCGTCACCCAGCGGCCCGACCTGTGCAAGGCGGCGGTGTGCGCCGTGCCGCTGCTCGACATGCTGCGCTACGACCGGTACCTGATCGGGGCGCTGTGGGTGCCGGAGTACGGCGACCCCGCCGACCCCGACGACTTCAAGACGCTGTTCGCCTACTCGCCGTACCACCGCGTGGTCGACGGCTTCGACTACCCGGCGCTGCTCATCCTCACGGCCGAGTCGGACTCACGCGTCGACCCCATGCACGCCCGCAAGTTCGCGGCACGCATGCAAACGGCTGTTCAGGGCGTTCGGGCCACGCAGGCCGGGGCCGACAGCTTGATCCTGCTCCGGGTGGAGTCCCGCGCCGGCCACGGCCTGGGCAAGCCCCGGTGGAAGCAGGCCGACGAGCTCGCCGACACGTGGGCGTTCATCGTCTGGCAGCTCGGCCTACCCAACCCCATTTGATTCGCAGAACAGGGGTCTGGTGGCCCCAATGGCGCGGATCAATCGGTAAGGGGTAGCGGGAGGGCGGCGCGCCGTACCGCCCGCACCACCGTGCGGGTCTCGGCGCGGCGGACGGTCACCTCGTCGCTGAGCGACTCGACCACGTACAGGCCGCGGCCGCGTTCGGCATCGGGGTCGGGCAGCTCGTCGTCGTAGCGGGCGTCGAGCTCGAACCCCTCGCCGTCGTCCTCCACCTCGATCACGACCGAGTCGCCCGCCACCCACGCCCTCATCGTCAGCGCGCCCGGCGCGCCGCTGGCGTGGCGGACGGCGTTGGAGCACAGCTCCGAGGCCACGAGCAGCAGGTCGGCGCGTTCGGCGTCGTCGATGGCCTGGTGCTCGAGCCAGTCGGCCAGCAGGTGGCGGCCGAGCGGGATCGTGGCCGATGACGGCGAAAAGTGGTACTCGAACGGGTCGAGCGGGATCGACGCGTCGACCGGCGGCGGCGTGCGGCGCCGCAGCGCCACGGCCAGGGAGTCGTCCCGGCGCTTGGCGCCCGACAGCGACCGCTCGACGAGGGCCCGGGCCACGTGGGCCGACGGGTACTGGGCGATCTGGGCCGCCGCCCGGGTGAGGTTGTCGAGCCCGGCCAGCACGTCCTTGGTCGCCTCGATGAGCCCGTCGGTGTACATCACGAGCGTGTCGTTGCGCTCGAGCGCCAGCTCCACCACCTCGGTGCTCCCGGCGCCGGGCCAGCCCAGCGCCACACCGGGCGCCGAAACCAGCCGGACCTCGCCCCCGGACGTCACGAGCAGCGCCGGCGGGTGCCCACCCCCCGCGAGCCACAGCCGCCCGTCGTCGGGCCGGTAGCGGGCCACGATCACCGTCGCCACCAGGTCGGGGTTGTGGGCGGTCAGGAGCTGGTCGGCGCGCGCCACCAACCGGGCGATCGGGCACCCGTCGAGCACCAGGAGCCGGAGGGCGTGGGTCACGGCCACCGCCTCCTTGGTGGCGGCGACACCCTTGCCCATCACATCCACGACGGCGATGAACAGGTCGCCGTCGGGCAGGACCAGCCAGTCGTGGAGGTCCCCGCCCGTCGGTGCGCTCGTATCGGCGGGCAGGAAGTGGATGCCGAGCTCGGCCGTGTCGACCGCCGGCATGGGCGGACGCACCGCCTCCTCCAACTGGTGCACGACCTCGCGCTGGATCTCCTGCAGCTCGGTCATCCGCGTGAGGCGCTGCTCGTTCTCGAGCGCCACGCCCAGGTGGGCGGCGAGGGCGTCGGCCGCCAGCTCGTCGTCGGCGTCGAAGTGGTCAGACTCGGCATGGCACGCGAACAGCACGCCGAGCGCCCGCCCATCCGGCGTCGGCGCCCGCACCGTCACCCCCAGCACGCCGGCGGCACCCGGGAGCCCGGCCCGTTCGAGGAACGTGCGCCACCGGCGGTCAGCGCGGAGGTGATGGGACACGATCGGCGACGGCGCCGGCCCGGAGGCCAGGAGGCGGGCGACCGCCGGGCGGGCGAACGTGTCGAGGTCGTAGGTCACGGCCCCGCGGCCCGTGGTCATGGGCTCCGTATCCGCCCCCAGCCCGATGTAGGCGGCCAGGTCCGCCTCGACGAGCGCCCGGAGGTTCTCGACCACCCACGCCAGCTTCTCGACCAGCGGGCCGGGCCCGTGCAGCTCGGACGCGCCGCGGGCGAGCACCTCAACGGGTGACGGGCGATCGGGTCCGTCGTAGAGGGCGGGCGCCGCGCACATCTCCTCCGAGAGTAGTCGCCAGGAGACCCTACGCTCCGGGGCGATGGAATGGATCGGCGAACCGGAGCGCGCCCCGGGCGTGGTCGAGCGGGCCTTCCGGCTCACGGTCGACGATCGCGAGGTGCCCGGCATCCTCTGGCTCCCGGACGCCCCGGTCCCGTCCGAAGCCGCCGGGCGGCCGCTCGTGCTCATCGGCCACGGGGCCACGCTCCACAAGCGCATCGACTACATCGTCTATCTCGCCCACCTGATGGCGGAGCGGGGGTTTGCCGCGGCCGCGCTCGACGCCCCCGGCCACGGCGAGCGTCGCCCCGACCCGTCCGCCGACGAGGTCCAGCTGTTCGCCAACTTCCTGGCCGAATGGTCGCGCGCAGGCAGCACCGACGACGTGGTCGCCGAGTGGCACGCCACCCTCACCGCCCTGCGCGACCTCGAGGAGGTCGGCGACGGCCCCATCGGCTACTGGGGCCTGTCGATGGGAACGATCTACGGCGTGCCGTACGTGGCGTCGGAGCCCCGCGTGCAGGTGGCGGTGTTCGGCCTGATGGGCCTGCTCGGGCCGACCAAGGACCGCCTCGCCGCCGACGCCGCCGCCGTCAGCTGCCCCGTGCTGTTCATCCAGCAGTGGCACGACCAGCTCGTGCCCCGCCAGGAGTCGTTCACCCTCTTCGACACGCTCGGCCCGCTCGACAAGCGCCTCCACGCCCATCCCGGCCAGCACGCCGCCGTGCCCGTCGAGGAGTTGGTCTTCTCCGTCGACTTCCTGGCCAGGCATCTCGCACCCGGCCCGTAGCCCCTTACGGCCCGACGGCCTTCGCGAGGTAGCCGGCGTCGACCTCGGCGGCGAAGCGACCCCCGGGAACGTCGAGGAACCACACATGCAGGACGGGCGGGGGTACCCAGTGGAACGTGCCCGGGCCGCAGGTCTGGCCGGGTTCCATCACGTTGGCGATGCCGAAGGTCTCCGTGAAGAAGCACACGTTGGTGTGCACGTGCCACCGGGTCAGGCAGCCGCCGGGCTCGGGCCCGAACTCGCCGGGGACGTTCATCATGAACATGGCCGCGACCAGCACCATCCCACGCGAGGTCGGCGTGTAGAGCAGCGACTCGGGCTTGCCCGGGTCGAGCACCTTGCCATCGAGGGTGTAGATGCCGTTCGAGTAGTGCTCGGTGAGCGTCGGGCTCGAGGGCCCGACATACCCGTCGGCGGCCGCCATGGCGAAGTTCCGGTACTTGGCGGTGGCGGCCTCGGTGTCGGAGACGAGCTTGGCCGCCGACGCCTTCTGGGCGCCGGTCGCCCGGCACGGGCCGGGGTTGTGCGAGTTGACGATGCCGATCCCGTGCGCGTCGGGGCCGGCGGCCGGCGCAAGGGGCCCGGTGGCGATGGGGGGCTGGGCGCGGCCCGCCCACTGCAGGGCGCCGCCGGTGGCGGCGGCCAGCACGACCACCGTCGTGACGAGGGCCGTCGCGGCGCCGCGGGAGGACAGGAACGCGCTCTCGGAC
>JBOGIC010000047.1:0-4059 GCA_050744985.1 Acidimicrobiales bacterium | reverse complement strand
GCCGAGAGGATCTCGAGGCCGTTCCTGTCCGTCCTCACGCCTCACCCGGGGGCGGTGGGTTCGTGTCGCGGGAGATCGCCGGGAAGCGATCGGGGAGGATGCGGGCCCGCACGTCGTCGGGGATGCTCACGTCGCCGGCGGTGCGGCCGACGCTGAAGTTCCGCTCGCCCCGCTTGCGGCCGAGCATCGCTCCCAACCAGCGGAGGATGGTCGAGAAGCGGTTCCCGAAGCTGTTGAGGAAGGCGAGGTGCACGAAGCACCACACGAGCCACGCCGGGAACCCACTGAGCCGTACGCGGCCGCTGCTCATGACCGCTCGGAACCGGCCGATGGTGGCCATGCTCCCGAGGTCGCGGTACCGGAACGGCAGCGTCTCGTTGCCTCGGAGGCGGCGCAGGATCGAATTGGCGCTGTGCAGGCCGCCCTGCAGCGCCACCTCCGAGACTCCCGGCAGCTTGTCCAGCGACATCATGTCACCGACGCAGAAGATCTCGGGGTGACCGGGGAGCGTGAGGTCGGGGAGCACGGCGATGCGCCCGGCCCGGTCGGTCTCGGCGCCCGTCGCCCGCGCCAGCGCGGCGGCGAGCGGCGAGGCCTGGACGCCGGCCGCCCACAGCACGGTGTGGGTGGAGATGCGCTCGGTCCCTCCGTCGGCCGTCGTGACGTCGACGCCCAGCGCGTCGACGCCGGTAACCCGCGAGCGCATCTTCAACTCGACCCCGAGGCGCTCGAGGGAGTGGGCGGCCTTGACCGACAACCGGTCCCCGAAGTTGGCCAGGGGTTCGGCCCCACCGTCGACGATCATCACCCGCAGATCCGACGGGTTGATCCGGCGGAAGTCGCCCTTGAGGCTCCGCACCGCCATCTCCCGGATCTGGCCCGCCAACTCGACGCCGGTCGCGCCGCCCCCGACGACGACGATCGTCATCCAGGGGGCCCGGGCCTCCGGCGTCCTCGACGACTCGGCCATCTCCAACGCGCCGAACACCCGGCGGCGGATCTCGAGGGCGTCGTCGATCGTCTTCATCCCCGGGGCGATGAGGGCGAACTCGTCGTGTCCGAAGTACGACTGGCCCGCCCCGGCGGCGACGATGAGGCTGTCGTACGGAACCTCGTCCTCGAGGTTGACGAAGCGGCTGATCTTCACGACCTTGCGGTCCACGTCGAAGCCCTCCACCTCGGCCAGCTCCACCGTGACGTTCTTGTGGTGCCGCAGCACCCGGCGCAGCGGCGGCGCGATCTGCCCGGGCGACAGGATCGCGGTGGCGACCTGGTACAGCAGGGGCTGGAACAGGTGGTGGTTCCGCCGATCGATGAGGGTCACGTCCACCTGGGTGTGACCCAGCAGCCGCGCCGCCGCCAGGCCGCCGAAACCGCCCCCGACGACGACGACGCGGTGCCGGGGGCCCGGCGGCCCGACGCGGATGCCTTCCTCGAGCCGGCTGCGTTGGTCCAGCACGAACAGCAACACCAGCAGGGGTACGACGACCACCGCCGCCAACGCGTAGGACACCAGCAGCCACGTCAACGTGTCCAGGTCGCCCGCCGCCTCCGCGATGGTGAGGCTCGTCGGCAGGATGTACGGGTACTGCGCCGCACCCCATGCGAACAGCACGCTGCCGACGGCCCCCACGGCGAGCAGCCGGGTGAAGCGGCGCCCGCCCCGGCGCAGGGTCCGGAGGCCGACGGCGCCGAACACCAACGACGCCAGCACGAGCGAGAGTCCTTCGTGGGTGAGCCCGTGCCAGAGGTACGGGGCGTCCTCGCGCAGCACGAAGATGCCGGCGACGGCCATCACGCCGGCCGCCACCGCGGCGCCCACGGCCCGGCGGTGGAAGTAGTCGACCAGGGCCTCGTCGTGGTAGCGCCGGGCGTCGGCGGTGAGGAACACGGCGGCCAGATAGGCGCAGATCACCACGGAGAACAAACCGGTGACGATCGACGTGGGGTTGAGCCAGGCGCTCGGGGCCTGCCCGGTGGCGTTGCCCACCGGCACCCGTCCCGAGGCGATGCCGCCGAGCACCGCCCCGAACAGGAAGGGCGTGATCACCGACGACACGGCGTACACGCGTGACCAGACCCGCGCCGCACGGGGCGACGGGTCGGCGCCGCTGAAGGCGAAGGCCGAGCCCCGCAGGACGATGCCGATGACGGCCAGCGCCATCGGGGCGAACATGGTCGTCATCACCGACGCGAACGCGGTGGGGAACGCCGTCCACGAGATCACCAGTGCGTAGATGAGCCAGACGTGGTTGACCTCCCACACCGGGCCGACGGCGTGGCGGATCAGCTCGCGCGCGCCCTCGCTCCGCTTGCCCTTCCCGCTGACGAGGGTCCAGAAGCCGGCGCCGTAGTCGGCCCCGCCAAAGATGGCGTAGGTCGTGACGGCCAGCCAGAGGGCGACGGCCGCGGCGTTGATCACGGGCCCTGGGCGGGGGAGGTGGCCTCGGGCTCCGGGGCGGCCGCGTGCGCGGGCTCCGGCTCCGCATCGGGCAGCACGAGCGTCCCGGCGGGTGCGTACGGGCCCCCGGTGATCGCCCCCTCCGCACGCCAGCGCGCCGACATCCGCCTGAGCACCTTCACGGTCACCACCGCGATGGTCAGGTAGATCACGACGATGAGGGGAAACGTGATCCAGACGCCCTTCGAGCTCGTCACCGCGTCCTCGGTGCGCAGCACGTTGTAGACGACCCACGGCTGGCGCCCGACCTCGGTGGTGACCCACCCGGCCTCCATGGCGATCATCGACACCACGCCGCACGTGGCCGCGGCCCGGAGGAACCACTTCGACGTGGGGAGGTCACGTTTGCGCCACCACACCCACGCGAACCACAGCACCACCAGGGTGAGGAACGTGGCCGCGCCGATCATGACGTCGAAGGCCCAGTGCACGAGGGTGGCGGGCGGTCGGTCCTCGACGGGCACGATGTCGAGCCCCTGCAGCTCGGTGTCGGTGTTGAAGCCGGCGAGGAACGACGCCAGCCCGGGGATCTTGATGCCGCCCACGACCTTGCCATCCTCGATGTGCCCGCCGATCACCTCGGGCACGTCGGTGGACGTCGTCGGGATCAGCTCGATCGCCGCGAACTTCACCGGCTGGTCCACGAGCACGGCCCGCATGATCTGGTCGCCCATGAACAGCTGCAACGGCATGGCGATGGCCGCCACCGTGAAGCCGATGAGGAAGCCGATGCGGTGGTAGCGGTCACGCCGGCCCTTCAACATCCCGACGGCGTAGATCGACGCGACCATGAACCCGGCGCACAGCAACGCCGCCAGCAGGAAGTGGCCGACCGTGTACCAGAACGCCGGCGTGATCAGTGCCTCCCGCACCTGGACGTTGGTGACCTCGCCGTTGGCGTCGATCGTGAAGCCCTGCGGCGTGTTCATCCAGGCGTTGGCGGCGAGGATCGAGCACGACCCCAGCACGGCCACGAACGGGAGTGGTGCGCCGAGCCAGAAGTGGGCGCGAGGCCCGACGCGGTCCCAGCTGTAGATGTAGAGGGCGACGAGGATCGCCTCGAGGAAGAAGGCGATGCCCTCGATGGCGAACGGCAGCCCGAACACGTCCCCGAATCGTCCGGTGAGCCCCGGCCAGAGCAGGCCGAACTCGAACGACAGCACGGTGCCGGTGACGGCCCCGACGGCGAACAGCACGCCGATGACCTTCGACCACCGCCGGGCCAGCAGCAGGGCGTCGTCGTCGTTCCACTTGATCGCCCGCCGGTTGGCGATGAGGGTCAGGAACGGCAGCACCACGCCGAAGGGCACCAGCAGGATGTGAAAGCCGAGGGTGAAAGCCATCTGCTCCCGCGCCGCCAGCAGCGCGGACGTGTCAGCCACCGGCTGCCCCGGCCTGCGTGGCCTGAACGCCGTGGCCGGCCTGCGTGGCCTGAAAGCCGTGGCCGGCCTGCGTGGCCTGAACGCCGTGGCCGGCCTGCGTGGCCTGAACGCCGTGGCCGGCCTGCGTGGCCTGAACGCCGTGGCCGGCCTGCGTGGCCTGAACGCCGTGGTTGCTCACGGTCTCCAGAACCGGTAGCGCACGAGCGTCCACAGGGC
>JBOGIC010000046.1:0-4103 GCA_050744985.1 Acidimicrobiales bacterium | reverse complement strand
GACAACACGAAGCGCCGCTCGGAGGTCCCGCCGCTCGTGCCCAGCCCCCGGCGCTGCCCGACGGTCACCAGCTCGACGGCGTCGACGCTCCCGATCGTCTCGCCGGCCCGGTCGACGACCCGGCCCGGGTGCAGCGGGATCCGTCCGGCCAGCAGCTCCTCACGGCCGCCGGCCGTCGTCACGAAGCACACGTCCTGGCTGTCGGGCTTGTCCGCCGTGCGCAGCCCGAGGGCGCGGGCCGTGGCCCGCACGTCCGCCTTGGTCAGCTCCCCGACCGGGAACCGGCTCCGCGCCAACTCGGCTTGGCCCAGCACGTAGAGCACGTACGACTGGTCCTTGGCGGCGTCACGGCCCCGGCGCAGGTGGTGAATACCCGCAGGATCGGTCTCGATGCGGGCGTGGTGGCCGGTCGCCACCGCGTCGAAGCCGAGCTGGGCCGCCCGGCGCAGCAGGCGACCGAACTTGAGGTGCCGGTTGCACTCGACGCACGGGTTCGGTGTCAGGCCGGCGGCGTGGGCCGCGGCGTACGGGGCGACGACACGCTCCTCGAACTCCTCGGTGAAGCCGAACACCCAGTGGTCGATCCCGAGTTGCTGCGCGACCCGCCGGGCGTCCTCGATCTCGTTGACCGAGCAGCAGCCACCCGGACCGGGGTTGTCCCACAGCTTCAGGGTCACACCCACGACGTCGTGGCCTTGCTCGACCAGCAGGGCGGCGGCCACCGACGAGTCGACACCGCCCGACATGGCGGCGAGCACACGGGCCATGCGCTAGTCGGAGCGGAGCCGGGCGACGGCCTCGGGCACGGCCGCGAGGGCGAGGTCGACATCGGCGTCCGTCGTCCCCGGGCCGAGGCTCAGACGGAGGGCGCCGAGACCGCGCCGGCGCGGGACACCCATCGCCGCCAGCACGTGCGAGGGCTCGACGGCTCCGCTCGTGCACGCCGACCCGGCCGACGCGTAGACGCCCGCGGCGTCGAGGAGCACGAGCAGGGCCTCGGCCTCGACGCCCTCGAACGTGAGATGGCAGTTCCCCGCGACCTTGGTGGCCCTGTCGCCCGTCTCGGCGGCGCCGTCCACGGCCGCGAGGAGCCCGTCGGCCAGCCGGTCGCGCAGCCGGCCGGCGCGGGCCACCTCGTCCGCACGGTTGGTGACGGTCGCCTGCATGGCCGCCGCCATAGCCACGATGCCGGCCACGTTGTAGGTGCCGCTGCGGCGGTCGCGCTCCTGCCCGCCGCCGTGGATGATCGGGCGCACCTGCACCCCGCGGCGCACGACGAGGGCGCCCACGCCCTTGGGCCCTCCGAACTTGTGGGCGCTGACCGCCACCAGGTCGGCCGGCGCGGCCAACGTCGCGACGTCGAGCCACGGGAAGGCCTGGACGGCGTCGGTGACGACGACGGCGTTCGGCGCCCGCTCACGGACGACCGTCGCCACGTCGGCCAGCGGCTGGATCGTGCCCACCTCGTTGTTGGCCAGCATGACGGCGACCACCGACACGCCGTCGTCGAGCTGCGCCCCCAGTGCGTCCAGGTCGATCCGGCCGTCCGGGTGCACGGGCGACTCGACGCCGCTCGCGACGTGCGAGGCGTGGAGGACGGCGTGGTGCTCGACCGCGCTGTACACGACACGACCCGCTCGGGCGGCGTGGGCGCCGAGGACCGCCAGGTTGTCGGCCTCCGTGCCACCGCCGGTGAACACCACCTCGTCGGGCTCGGCGCCGAGGCAGGCGGCGACTGCGTCCCGCGCCTCCTCCAGCGCCTTCTTGGCTTCGCGCGACACGGCGTGCGAACCCGACGGGTTCCCGAACGACCCGCGCAGGAACGGCAGCATCGCCTCCACGGCCTCGGGGCGCATCGGCGTGGTGGCGGCGTTGTCGAGGTAGGCCGGCACAGCCAACAGGCTAAAACAACGGCGGAACTAGACGACCGACCGACGCTGCGGGTCCCAGAAGTTCACCCCTTGCGCGTCGAGGCGCGACTCCAATGCCTCCAGGCCATTCGCGGCCTTGAAGTCCCGCTCCGCCTTGGTGATGGGAAGGAGCCACAGCAGCCGCGCCTGCCCACCCGGCCACGCGCATACCTCGAGTTCCGGGCCGTAGGGGTACGGGAGCGAAACGAGGAAGTGATCACATGCCGATCCCGCCACCCATGGCTCGCCGATCGGCACCGTGTGCCCGAGGTCGAGGCGCTGGTGGGGCGGACCGACGTGGTAGAACGCGCTGATCTTCAGCCGCTCGAGGCAGGCCTCGTCGTCGTCCCAGGTTGCGAGGATGAACTCCAACCCATGCCCGTCGTGCTCCGTCGCGGCCCACACGCCGGCGGTGACGAAGGTCCACAGCCTCGTCCGCGGCCCGGGCGCGACACGAAAGATGTGAAAGTCGGGCACCCGCTGGCGGATCGGCCCGCCGTCAATAGGGACGAGCTCGATCGGATGGGAGCGGAAGAACCGCCGCAGGTGGTCTTTCAGCGCGGCAATGGACCCGGACGCACGGTCGCTGCCCACAGGAAGATGATGGCGCGCACGGCCTAAGTTGACGGTGATGCCGTACGACGAGACCCGCGCTGCGACCTACGACCAGGCCCACGCCCACCAGTTCGCCGAGGCCGACGTGGTGGCCGACGCGCTCGCCGCCCTCAACGCCCAAGCCGGCGCCGGGCCCGTGCTGGAGCTCGGCGTGGGCACGGGTCGCCTTGCTCTCCCGCTGGCGGCCCGCGGCCTCGAGGTCTGGGGCATCGACAACTCCGACGCCATGCTCGACCGCCTCCGGGCCAAGCCCGGCGCCGATCGCATACACGTCGTCACGGGCGACTTCTCCGACGCCGGCACGCTGGTCAAGCCCGGCTTCACCCTCGCGGTTGTCGCCTTCAACACGCTGTTCGAGCTGCCGAGCCAGGAGGCGCAGCTGCGGTGCCTCGACGGCGTGGCCGGCCTCCTGGTCACGGGCGGCCTGCTCGTGGTCGAAGCCCTTGCCCCCGACCTGACCCGGCTCGAGCAGACGGTGTCGGCCTTGTCGGTCGGGCCGGACCGGGCCGTGCTGCAGGCGACCCGCCACGACCCCGTCACCCAGGTGGTCGCCGGCGCGGATTTCAGCGTCACCGACGGCCAGGTGCACCTGTCGCCCTGGTCTATCCGCTACGTGTCGGTCCCCGAGCTCGACCTCATGGCCCGTCTCGCCGGCCTCTCGCGGCGCCACCGGTGGGGTGGGTGGCACCGGGAGCCGTTCACCGCGTCCAGCTCGACGCACGTCTCCGTGTACGAACGGTGATCGCATGACGACGGTCAAGGTCTCGACGTTCATCGAGGCGCCGCGGCGCCACGTGTGGGAAATGGTCAGCGACGTGGGCTCGCACGTCGTGTGGATGAACGACGCCGAGGCCATCAAGATCACGTCGCCCCGCACCCAGGGCGTGGGCACGACCTTCGAGTGCCGCACGAAGCTGGGCCCGCTCCATCTCACCGACGAGATGGAGGTCATCGAGTGGAAGCCGGGCCGGGCCATGACGATCCGCCACGTCGGCGCCGTCAAAGGCGTCGGCCGCTTCTCGCTGAAGGCCCGCCGCCACGGCACCCTGTTCGTCTGGAAGGAGAAGCTCCAGTTCCCCCTCTGGATGGGCGGACCGGTCGGAGCGGCCGTCGCCTCGCCGTTCTTCCGCCACGTCTGGAGGAAGAACCTGGCGAATCTCAAGGCGCTGGTCGAAGGCCTCTCCTGAACCAGCGGTACGTCCTCTGTGGGCTGAACCGGCTCACGGTCGCCGTCGTCGAGGGGTTGATGGAGGAGGTCGCGGGGGCCGACGTCGTCGTCGTGACACCTGAGCGGGACAATCTCTACGGGCCGATGGTGGAGCGGCACGGGCGGATCGTCTACGCCCCCGAAGGGCTCGAACCGGCCCTACGCGACGCGGACCTGCCCGGCGCCGCGTGCATGCTGGCACTCGCCGACGAAGACCTCGACAACGTGCGGGCGGCGGTGCTCTGTCACGCCCTCGCTCCGCATGTCCCCATGGTGGTCCGCGTCTTCGACCGGCTCCTGGCGCAGCACCTCGAGTCGTCGGCCGGCCTGGGTGGCCCGAACGCCGTGGCCGGCCTGCGTGGCCCGAACGC
>JBOGIC010000045.1:0-6916 GCA_050744985.1 Acidimicrobiales bacterium | reverse complement strand
CTGCTCGGCCGCGACCAGCCCGGCCAGGTCGTCGTTGACGGCGGCCAGGTTCGACCGCTGCACCCGTATGGCCTGATCGAGGGCCCGGCGGTCCGAGCCGATGGCCTCCGCCTCCGCCCCCGCCCGTCGCCGGACGTCGTCGAGGCGGTGCCGCCGGCTCTCGAGGTCTTCACGGGTGGCCCGGAGCTGCCCGATGACCTGGCGGTCCTGACCGGTCACGAGGTGGAGGTAGGCACGGCGCGCCACCGGGTCGGCGTGGTTGGCGTCGACGAGATAGCGCAGCACCGACATCGACCCGCCGCCGACGTAGGCCGACTGGGCGGTGACCACCAGCAGGCGCTTCAGTTCGTCCTGGCGCCGCGTCGCCGCCGCCAGCTCGGTCTCGGCCTGCGTCACGGCCCCCTCCGCCTCGTTGAGCTGCCGCTCCGCGCGGCGGTACTCGACGTCGAGGGCGACGATGCGGCGCGCCTGGTCGTTCAGCTTGGCCGCCAGCGACGCCGCCTCGGCGCGCTTTTCCGCGACGGGGTCGGCGCCGGCCTGCGTGGCCGCAACGCCGGACACGGCTGCGGTCGCCGTCACCACGACCAGCGCGAGCACCGCGGCGACGCCCCCCGGCGTGCGTGGCCTGAACGCCATGGCCAGCGTCATGAATCGGTCCCGCATCGGCAGCCGGAACCCTACCGACGGGCCGCCGCTGCCGCCAGATGTGGCAGGGTAGGCGCCGATGCCGGAGGCCCCTGTGAACTCCCACGCGGACGCCGTCGTGCGGTTGCTGCGGGAGCGGGGGTACGTCCGGCGGGACGAGCCGTTCCAGCTCTCGTCGGGCGAGTGGAGCCACGACTACGTCGACGGCAAACGCGCCCTCGCCGGTGGCGCCGACCTGCGGCTGGCGGCCGAGGCCATCGTCGAGCTGGTCGCCGCCGAGGGCGTCGCCTACGACGCGGTCGGCGGGCTCACCATGGGCGCCGACCCGCTCGCCCACGCCGTCGCCGTGGTGTCCGGGGCGTCGTGGTTCTCCGTGCGCAAGGAGGCGAAGGACCACGGCCGGGGCCGGCGCATCGAAGGCGCGGTCCTCGGGCCGGGCACGACGGTCGTGCTGCTCGAGGACGTGGTCACGACCGGGGCGTCGATCCTGCGGGCGCTGGATGCCGTCGAGGAGACGGGCGCGCGGGTCGTGCTGGCCACGACGCTGCTCGACCGGGGGGAGCAGGCACGCGACCGATTCGCCGCCCGATCGGTGCCCTACCGGCCCCTATCGACGTTTCGCGACCTGCATATCGCGCCGATCGGAGGCTGAGTCACGACGACTCTGGGTATGGAGTCGGCGTGTCTAGCGTTATAACCAGGGACGAAGCGACTGATCTGGCCAGCGTTTTGGGCGTACTGGCCGAGCCGCACCGCCTCCTCGTGCTGGGCGAGCTGCGGGGCGGCCCCCGCAGCGCCGGCGAACTGGCCCGGGCGACCGGGATGGCCCCGTCGCTCGCGAGCCACCACCTGGCGGTGTTGCTACGCGCCGACCTCGTGTCGCGCTGGCGAGAAGGCAGCTTCGTCTACTACACGCTGAACCGAGATCGAGTCGGCGCGGTGCAACAGTCGCTCGCACGCGTGGCCAAGTCGGCGCCGGGCAGCGGCCGTTCCGGGCGGCCCCGGGCGCCGGTCAACGCCATGCGCGTCGAAACCTGACGCCCTACGCGGCCACGACCTCGGTCAGGCGGCCGGTCGTGACGTCGTAGAGGTAGCCCGATACCGGGATCGAGTCAGGGATGAGCGAGTGCTGGCGGATGCGCTCGACGTCTTCGCGCACCGCGTCCTCGTCGTCGGCGAAGGGCAGGAAGTCGATCGCGCCGGCCTCCTCGCCCAGCTTGTCGACCATGTCGTCGTTGGTGAACGTCAGCATCCCGCAGTCGGTGTGGTGGATGACGGCGAACTCCTCGGTGCCCAGCAGCGTGGTCGAGATGATCAGCGATCGGATGGCGTCGTCGGACGCCCGCCCGCCGGCGTTGCGGATGACGTGGGCGTCACCGATCTCGAGGTCGAGGAACTTCTCCGGGTGCAGGCGGGCGTCCATGCAGACGAGCAGCGCCACCTTCCGGGCGGGCGGGAGCGGCAGGTCGCCCCGGTCGAATTCATCGGCGAAACGTTCGTTGTTGGCGACCAGTTGATCGATGGTGGACATCACGCCTCGTTTCGGCACGGCAGGGTTTCGTGCACCGAATTCTTACCATTTTGGTCGGGTTTCGGTCAACCGGCCTATCCCTAGACTTGCCGGTGGTGCCCGAGCTGACGACGGCTGACCGCGTGCTCGCCCGGCTCGAGTGGGGGGACATCGCCGAGGCGGACGAGGAGATCGAGGACGCCGGCGGCTGGCAACGCACCCTGTGGCGGGGCATGCGCGCCCTCATGGAGGGCCGGTTCACGGCGTGCGAGCGGTTGGCCGCGGGAGCGGCCGCCGGCAACGCCGAGGCGGACCTGCTGGCCGGGGTCCTCGTCACGGCGCTGCGGCGCGAGCAGGAGCGCGTCGCCGAGGCGGAGATCCACCTGCGCCTGCTCCTCGAGCGCCATCCCACGGCGGCGCCGAGCGCCCACGCCCTGCTGGCGCTGCTGGTCGGCGAGATGGGTCGCGACAGCCAGGCCCGCCTCGAGCTCACGAGCCTGTTGCCGCGCGACCCGGCGACCACCACCGGCCAGCTGGCTGTGCTGTTCCTCCTCACCGAGCTGGCCGCGTCGATCGAGGCGCCCGGCGACGAGCTGGACCTGCTGTACCGGCGGCTGCGCCCCCACGCCGGCGACTTCGCCGTCGACGAGCGGGCCGCCGTCTGGTACGGGTCGGTGGCGTACGCCCTCGGCCGTCTCGCCCAGGCGCAGGGCCGCTGGGAGGACGCGGCCGCCCACTACGACGAGGCCCTCGAGGCCCACCGGCGGGTCGGGGCGCCGTTGCTGCTGGCCCACACCCAGCGCCACATGTCGGCGCTGCTGCGCATGCGCGGCGACGAGGGTGACTGGGACCGGGCCGTCGCCCTGCTCGCCTCGGCGGCGTCGATCTACCTCCAGCTGGGCGTCGAGGGGCGGGCGGCCGAGGCGCAGGCCGTGCTCGCCCGGGCGGGCGCGACCCCGCGACTGGCCGGGGACACGGTGTTTCGCCGGGACGGTGAGGTCTGGGAGATCGGCCCGCGCGACCACACGGTGCGCATCCGCGACGCCCGCGGCCTGCACGACGTCGCCCGCCTGTTGGCGGCGCCGCTGCGGTCGATCCACGTCACCGACCTCTTGGCCGGCTCGACCATCGACGCCGCGACGCGCCAGGAGTACGAGGCGCGGCTCATCGAGCTGCAGGGCGAGCTGGTCGAGGCGGCCCGCGCCGCCGACCCGGTGCGCGTCGCGCTCGTGCGAGCCGAGCGGGACTCCCTCGACGCCGTGCTGGCGCACGAAGACGGCACCGACGAAGCCGAGCGGGCGCGCCGGGCCGTCACCACCCGCATCCGCATGAGCCTCGACCGAATCGAGGAGGCCCAGCCGCCCGTCGGCCGGCACCTGCGCACGTCCATCCGCACAGGCACGTTCTGCTCCTACGAGCCCGATCAGCCCGTTCGCTGGACGCTGTAGGTTGCCTGGCGGTGCCCCCCGACGAGAGCGACTTCGACCGTGAGATCGAGGAGGACGTGATCCTCGTCGACAACGGCGCCCGGACCCTCACGCTCGACCAGTTGGGGCTCACCCAGCCGGGCATGGGACGGCTGATGCCCGAGGTGGGCGCCCGGATCTGGAAGCTCTGGTACGCCGCCGAGGCCCGCAACTGGGCCCTGGCGCGCTACGAGCTCATGGAGGCGGGCAAGCTCATGGAGCTGGGGGCGTTCGTCCGGCCCAAGTACGAGCGGGCGATGATGCTGTTCCTCGAGGACGACTTCGAGCCCGTGCGGGTCGCCATCGACGAGCACGACTGGGACGCTTTCGCCACGGCCTACCGGCGGATGGTCGAGCGGGCCAACGCCTACCACGAGCAGTTCAACAAGGGCTTCATCCGCTGGCGCCTGCCCGACATGCCGCCTCCCGATCTCGACCTGACGCCGCGTTCCTAGCGAGCGCCCGGCGATGGAGCAGGCAGGCCGCATCCAGTTCGGCACGGCCGCCGGACGGTGGGTGGTCGTCGCCGCCGTCCTCGGGTCGAGCGTGGCGTTCCTCGACTCGACCGTCGTCAACGTCGCGCTGCCGGCGATCGGCGACGATCTGGACGCCGGGCTGTCGGGACTGCAGTGGGTGCTCGAGGGCTACCTCCTGACCCTCAGCGCCCTGCTCCTGCTCGGCGGCTCGCTGGGCGACCTCTACGGCCGGCGCCGGGTGTTCGTGATCGGGCTCGTGTCGTTCACGTTCGCCTCGCTGCTGTGCGGGCTCGCCCCCACCACCGGCGCCCTGATCGCCGCGCGCGCCCTGCAGGGCGTGGGCGGCGCGCTGCTCGTGCCCGGCAGCCTGTCGATCCTCACCGCCAGCTTCCGCCCCGCCGACCGCGGCGCCGCCGTCGGCGCGTGGTCGGGCCTCACGGGCGTGTTCACGGCCGTCGGCCCCTTCGCCGGTGGCTGGCTCGTCGACGCCGTGTCGTGGCGGGTCATCTTCCTGATCAACGTGCCGGTGGCGGCGGCGGCCGTCTGGGTGACGGTGCGGCACGTGCCGGAGAGCTACGACAGCGAGTTGGACACCCGCCGTCCCGACTGGGTGGGCGCCGTGCTGGCGACCGCCGGCCTGGGCGGGGTCGTCTACGCCCTGATCGAGGGCTCGGCCCGGGGCGGGCTCGACACCCCGCTGGCCATCGCCGCGGGCGTGGGCGCCGCGTGCCTCGTGGCGTTCCCGTTCGTCGAGCGCCGCCGGCCGCACCCGCTCGTGCCGCTGTCGATCTTCCGGTCCCGCCAGTTCGACGGCGCCAACCTCACCACGCTGGCCGTCTACGCGGCGTTCGGGGGCGCCCTGTTCCTCGTCGTGCTCGAACTGCAGGAGGTGCTCGGCTACTCGGCGCTCGAGGCGGGCACGTCGCTCCTCCCGATCACGCTGCTGCTGCTGACGCTGTCCTCCCGGGCCGGACGGGTGTCGCAGCGCATCGGGCCGCGCGCGTTCATGACCCTGGGCCCGCTCATCGTGGGAGCGGGCCTCCTGCTGGCCAGCGGGATCGGCCCGGGCGACACCTACGTCACCGGCGTGCTGCCGTCTGTGGTGGTCATGGGGTTCGGGATGGCGCTCACGGTGGCGCCGCTGACCTCGGCGGTCATGGCGTCGGTGGACGAGCACCACCTGGGGGTCGCGTCCGGGTTCAACAACGCCGTGGCGCGGGTCGGCAGCCTCCTCTCGGTGGCGGTGCTCCCCGCCGTGGCCGGCCTGGGCGGGGTGGCGCCGTCGTCGCCGGCGTTCCACGACGGGGTGGTCCAGGCGCTGCGCCTGTCGGCCCTGCTGGCGGTGGCGGGCGGGCTCACGTCGTTCGCTCTGGTGCGCAAGTCGACCCCGGTGCGGGTGGTGGCGCAGCCCGACCTGGGGTCGGCGTGCCACGACCCCTGCCTGCGGGAACGGGCCGAACCCGAGGCCCAGGCGCAATCCGCGTGACCGGTTCGGTCAGTAAGGATGGGGTAGCGATCCACCACCGCCGGGCTCTGCGCTTTCCGAAAGGGCGAAACCTATGACCGATGACACCACGAGCACGCAGATGTCCCCTTCGCGAGTCGACGAGCCGTCCCCGCCGCCCCGCCGCCGCATCGTGCTCTGGACGGCCCTCGCGGTCGCGGTCGTGGTGGTGCTCGGCGGGTTCGCCCTGTGGTGGTTCTTCATTCGCAGCGACGCCCCCGAGGCCGTCAACCTCGAGCAGGCGACCCAGGGCGTCCAGGCCCCCACGACGGCCGCCGGGGGGCAGGCCACGGCGACGACGGCCGCCGGTGCGGCGGCCGCCGGCCCAGTGTCGGGCACGTGGAAGGTCAACCCGACGATCACCAACGCCGAGGGCACCTCGAGCTTCGGCGGCTTCCGGGTCAACGAGGTGCTGGTGGGCGTGGGTGCGGGGACGGCGACCGGTCGGTCGACCGCCGTCGAGGGCACCGTCACCGTCGACGGCAGCCGGGTCACCGCCGCCCAGATCTCGGTCGACCTCACGTCGATCCGCTCCAACGAGGGCCGGCGCAACAACGCCATCCAGCAGGCGTTGCAGACGAGCCGCTTCCCGAAGGCGACGTTCACCCTCACCCAACCCATCTCCGCCGGCAGCGTGCCGGCCGAGGGGCAGAAGATCACGGTCAAGGCGACCGGCGACCTCACGATCAAGGGCGTCACCAAGCCAGCGACGATCGACATCGACGCGACGCTGCAGAACGGCGTGCTGGTGCTCGTCGGGAGCGCGCCGGTGGCCTTCGCCGACTTCGGCATCACGGCCCCCACCGCGCCGGTCGTGGCGTCGGTCGAGGATCGGGGGGTCATGGAGTTCCAGCTGTACCTCACCAAGGCGTAACGGGCTCCAGGGCCGGCGTGGCCCGAACGCCGCGGCGGCCTGCGTGGCCCGAACGCCGCGGCAGCCTGGGCCTTCACGTACACAGCGCGTCGGCGGAGAGTTCGGCGATCGGGAGCAAACGGGCACCCATGGCGGTGGCCAGTTCGCGGGCGAGGCCGAGGCGGGTGGGGCCGTCCTCGGCGTCGACGATGACGGCGGGGATGTCGCGGCGGCGGACTCGGGCGGCGGCTTCGTGGGCCTCGGCCACCGCGTCGTCGCCGGCCGTGGCCCGCCCGTCGGTGATGACGACCAGCATCGGGCGGTGGTGGTCGGTGCCGCTCTTCTCGGCCAGGTCGAGGGCGGCGAGGATGCCGGCGGCGAGGGGCGTGCGGCCGCCGGTGGCGAGGTCGGTGAGCCGGGCCTTGGCGACCTCGACGCTGCCCGTGGGGCGCAGCACGACAT
>JBOGIC010000044.1:0-1962 GCA_050744985.1 Acidimicrobiales bacterium | reverse complement strand
GTCAGTCATAGATAGGTAGTCTACCTACATGACGGACGAACTGTTCAACGCCATCGAGACCGGCGACTCGGCACTCGTCGCCCGCCTCGTACAGGAAGACCCCGCGCGGGCGGCGGCCCGCAACCAGGCGGGCCTGTCGGCCGTGCTCGCCGCGACCTACAAGCACCGCCACGACATCGCCGGCGTCCTACTCGCCGCCGGTCCCGAACTGGACGTGTTCGACGCTGCCGCCGTCGGTGACACGGGCCGGCTCGCCGAGCTGACCGACGGCGACCCCGGGCTCGCGACCGCCTACGCCCGCGACGGGTCCACGCCACTCGCCCTGGCCGCCTACTTCGCCCAGCCCGCCGCCGTCAAGGTGCTCCTCGCACGCGGTGCGGACGTGCACGCACGCGCCCGCAACGACATGGAGGTGCAGCCGCTCCACGCCGCCGTCGCCGGCCGTTCGGCGAAGTCGGTGGGGCTGCTCCTGCGCGCCGGAGCCGATCCGAACGCCCGCCAGCACGGCGGGTGGACGCCGTTGCAAGCGGCGGCGGCCCACGGTGACACGGCGATGGTCGACCTCCTGCTGGCGGCCGGGGCCGACCCCGATGAAGCCGCCAACGACGCCGGCGCGACCGCCGCCTCACTCGCCGGCGACAACGGTCACGAGGAACTGGCGGCGCGGCTGAGCGGGAACCGTTCCACGACCTCGTAGCGCGCCCCTGACGGCGACAGCCGGCTCTCGACGAGCGTCACCTCGTCGACGGTCCAGCGCGCGACGATCGGCGTCCCCGCGAGCGGGCGCAGATCGACCCGGCTCCTCCGGTCGCGGTCTCCGGCCCGGGCCAGGGTCAGGTGACCGGCGAACGGACGGTCCTCCGGCGGTTCACCGAGCTCGGCCGTGGCGGCCACGACCGCCGCCGCCACGTCACCCAGGCCCACCACCGGCACGTGGAGCACCCGCTGGCCGAACCGCCCGACGGTCGGGCCCATCTCCGCCTGCGCGGAGGGCAGCGGCGCCGCACCCAACGCCGCGACGACGAAGTCCGGCTCGTCCACCCGTCCGAGGAAGCGGAGGGTCACGTGCCACTGCTCGGGGCGGGTCCAGCGCACACCGGCCACGTCCGGCCGCGGCAGCGCGGCGACGAGGTCCAGCACGTCCTCGGGCGGCCAGACGGCGACGAACAGCCGCGCCACCGGTTACTCGCCGGCGAGCAGGCGCCGCCGGAGCATGTCCAGCAGCGAGATGGTGGCGAACTGGCGCACGTGGCTGCGGTCACCGGGGAAGTGCTGCTCCTTCACGTCCGTACGACCACCGACGGACACGGCCATGAACACCGTTCCGACGGGCTGGCCGTCCTGGGTGGCCGGGCCGGCCACGCCGGTGACGCCAAGACCGATGTCGGCCTCGAGCGTCCGGCACGCCCCCTCGGCCATCGCCCGCGCCGCCTCGGCCGAGACGACCGGGCCCTCAGGCACGCCCAACAGGTCGAACTTCACCTGGCTGTCGTAGGCGACGATCGACCCTTTGAACCACTGGCTCGCCCCCTCCGTCTCGGCCAGGCGTGCGGCCACCAACCCGCCCGTGAGCGACTCCGCCACCCCGACCGTGAGGCCGCGCTCACCGACCAGATCTGCGACCGTGCGCTCCATCCCGCGGTCGTCGACACCGAACACGACGTCGCCCAGCAGCAAGCGCAGCTCCTGCTCCTCGGCGTCGAGCAGCTCCCGCGCGGCGGAGAGGTCCGGCGCCTTGGCCGTGACGCGCAAGTTGATGCCGTTGATGCCCTGAGCCAGGAAGGCGATGGTCGGGTTGGTCTGCTTCTCGACCCGCTCGGCGACCCTCTCGGCCAGCGCGGATTCGGACATCCCCCACGTCCGCAGCCACCGGCTGGCAATGACCGCCGGCCTCCCCGCCCGGCGCTCCAGGTCGGGCACCACCGCCCGTAGGACCATCTCCTCCATCTCGTGGGGCACGCC
>JBOGIC010000043.1:0-5168 GCA_050744985.1 Acidimicrobiales bacterium | reverse complement strand
GACCCCATCGGTCGCACGCTGGTGGAGGCCGCCGAGGTCGAGACCATACTGGTCGCCGACGTCGACGCCAAGGTCGTCGCCGCGACTCGCCGCCGCTTCGACTTCCTGTCCGACCGGCGGTCGTAGGCCAGTGCCCCTGCGGTCATCATGCGCTGCACTCCTCGACGTAGGCCAGCGCCTCGGACGTCGCCGTCACGATGTCGCCCACCATCGGTAGCGTGAGGTAGTCGCCGGGGGGCTCCTCCATCTCGTCGGCCACCCGCCGGACCAGGTCGGCGTCCCGGTTGGCGGCCATGTGGCCACCCGAGGCCAGGTCGCGCTCGCAGCGGTCCATGGCCACGCTGACGGGCACGTCGCACACGATGACGGCCGAGAACCCGCCGCCTTCGGCCGCCACCGCTTCGGCCGCCGCCACCTCGGCGCGGCGCGAGAACGTGAGGCCGTCGAACAGCACGACCCGGCCGCGGCCCAGGTGGTAGCGGGCGGCGTCGAGCATGGCGGCGAAGGTCACGTCCCGCTCGGCCGCCGTGTAGTCGCAGGGGGCGAACAGGGCGTGGCGGACGGCGTCCTTGTCGATCACGCGGGCGTCGGGCAGCCGGGCGGCCAGGGCCGCGGCCAGCGTGGTCTTGCCCGCCCCCGGGAGGCCGACCAGCACGATCACACCCGGACGCACGAGACCCAGCGTAAGGGCCGTCACTCGGTACGCTGGGAATCGAGATGGCGTACCTGGACGAAGGGTCCGGAAACCCGGCGGTGGTCCTCCTCCACGCCTTCCCGCTCGACGCCGCGATGTGGGAACCGCAGATCGAGGCGCTGTCGTCGCAGTGGCGCGTGGTCGCGCCCACGCTGGCGCCCGAAGCCCACGACCCTCCGTCGGTCGACGCCATGGCCGATACCGTCGCCCTGGTGATCGACGAGCTCGGCCTCGGCCCGGTCGTCCTGGGTGGGCTGTCGATGGGTGGGTACGCCGCCTTCGCCTTCCTCCGCCGCCACCGCGAGCTCGTCCGGGCCCTGGTGCTGGCCGACACGCGGCCGGGCGCGGACACGCCGGAGGTGCGGGAGCGGCGGAGCAACCAGCAGGCCCAGGTCTGGGCCGAGGGTCCCGAGCCGATCTTCGACGCCATGCTGCAGACCCTGCCCAGCGAGCACACCCGCCAGCACCGGCCCGACGTGCTGGCCCGGATCCGCCGGGTGATGGACGGTGTGCCGGCCGAGCGGGTCGTGGCGTCACTCGAGGCGATGAAGCACCGCCCCGACTCCACCCCCGACCTGGCCGGCATCGACGTCCCGGCCCTCGTCATCGTCGGGGAGGAGGACGCCGTCTCGCCGCCGGACGTGGCCGAGGACATGCGGGACCGGCTGCCCGACGCCCGGCTGGCCGTCATCCCCCGGGCCGGCCACCTGTCCAGCCTCGAAGACCCGGACGCATTCACCACCGAGCTGCGCGCCTTTCTGGAGAAGTTGCCGTGAGCGACGAGCAGCTGGTCCGGGAACGGCTGGCCAAGCTGCTCAACGAGTACGACCCGGCGACGACCGACCCCGCCGCGTTCTGGGGCGCCCAGTTCGACCACGGCCTGGCGTGGGTGCGGTTCCCGGAGGGGAGCGGCGGGCTGGGCGCCAGCCCGTCCCTCCAGGTGATCGTCGACACGGCCCTGCGCGACGCCGGCGCGCCGACGAACTACTTCCGGAACCCGCTGGGCGTCGGCATGGCCGCCCCCACGCTGATCGCCTACGGCACGCCCGAGCATCAGCAGCGGTGGCTGCGGCCGGCGTTCACCTGCGAAGAGATCTGGTGCCAGCTGTTCAGCGAGCCGGGCGCCGGGTCGGACCTGGCGGCGCTGTCGGTGCGGGCCGTGCGCGATGGCGACGACTGGGTCGTCAACGGCGAGAAGACGTGGACGACGCTGGCCCACCTCGCCCGGTGGGGCCTGCTGATGGCTCGCACCGACCCGGCCGCCGAACGCCACCACGGGATCACGTACTTCGTCGTCGACATGCACGCGCCCGGTGTGGAGGTCCGGCCCATCCGCCAGCTCACGGGCGATGCCGAGTTCAACGAGGTGTTCTTCACCGACGTGCGGGTGCCGGACCGCGACCGGCTGGGCCCCGAGGGCGAGGGGTGGCGGGTGGCGATCACCACGCTCATGACCGAGCGGGTGTCGATCGGCGGCGCCGTGCTGCCGCGGGGCGGAGGGCCGATCGGCGACGCCGTGCGGCTGTGGAAGGAACGGCGGGCGGGCGAACGGGACCCGGGGATGCGGGACCGCCTCATGCAGCTCTGGGTCGAGGCGGAGGCCACGCGGCTGACGAACCTGCGGGCCCAGCAGCGCCAGCACGCCGGCATCCCGGGGCCGGAGGGATCCACGGCGAAGCTGACCTTCGCCGGGCTCAACCAACGGATCTACGACTTCTGCCTCGACCTCATGGGGCCGGCGGGCATGCTCTACCCGGGCTACGAGATGACCCAGCCCGAGGAGGCGGGGTGGAACGAGCGGGAGGTGCACCGGGCGTTCCTCCGGTCCCGCGGCAACTCCATCGAGGGCGGAACCTCGGAGATCCTGCGAAACATCCTCGCCGAGCGGGTGCTCGGCCTCCCTCCGGAACCTCGCGGCGACCGGTGATGTGAACATCGGGAGCGCGGTGTGCGCTCCCGATGCGAATCAGGGACGGATCAGACCTGGCGGGCGCTGGCCCGGGCGTAGTTGGCGATGGTGGCGCTGACGTTCTTGACCTTGTGCTTCGTCTGCGCGTGCTTGGCCACCTTCGCGATCAGCTCCTCTTCGGAGTTGGCCCGCACCCTCCATCCGCAACCCTCGGCGCCGGCGGTACGGCAATCGAACTCGTAAGCCACGGTTGTGGTCCTCCCTTTTCTTTCATTCGGGGACGGTCAGTCTCTTTCTACGGAGCCGCCGCGCTCCTTGGATGAGAGATCAACTCCTACCCAACAGCATCGCGCACCCTACCGGACACCGCAGGTGGCACGACGTACCCTGGGGGCGTGCCGAGCCCCCGCCTCGCCACCGTGGCCGCCCTCGCGTCGGTCCTGGTCAGCGCGTGTTCCGACGGGTCGCCGCCGGCCGCCCCGCCGTCGACGGGCGGCACCGACACGACCGTCGTCTCGGACGCCGCCCCGACCACGGCGGGTCGCGAGCCGGCCGCTCCCGAGGTGCAGACGTTCCGCGTGCCGTCGGGGTCCCGTCCCCACGATGTCGCGGTCGCCGAGGACGGCACGGTCTGGTACACCGCCCAGAGCGCCGGGGCGCTGGGGCGGCTCAACCCGTCGACGGGCGAAACCAAACAGATCGCGCTGGGCTCGGGCTCGGCGCCGCACGGCGTGATCGTCGGGCCCGACAAGGCGCCCTGGATCACCGACGGCGGCCTGAACGCCATCGTCCGCGTCGACCCCGGCACCGAGGAGGTCAAGCGGTTCCCGCTGCCGGCCGGCACGCCCAACGTCAACATGAACACGGCCGTCTTCGGTCGCAACGGCCTGCTGTGGTTCACCGGCCAGGCCGGCTGGTACGGGCGGCTCGACCCGGCGTCGGGCCAGGTGGACGTGTTCCGCTCGCCCCGGGGCGCCGGCCCCTACGGCATCACGGTCACGCCCGACGGCTCGATCTACTACGCCTCGCTCGCCGGCAACCACATCGCCCGGGTGGACGTGACGTCGGGCACCGCGACGGTGGTCGACCCCCCGACGGCCGGGCAGGGCGCACGGCGGGTGTGGTCGGACTCGACCGGGCGCATCTGGGTCAGCGAGTGGAACGCCGGGCAGGTCTCGGTCTTCGACCCGCGCCACGACTCGTGGATGCAGTGGAAGCTGCCGGGCGCCCGCCCGCAGGCCTACGCCGTCTACGTCGACGACCGCGACCAGGTCTGGCTGACCGACTTCGGCGGCAACGCCATCGTGCGCTTCGACCCGCGCAGCGAGCAGTTCACGTCGTTCCCGCTCCCCGAGGCCAACGCGTCGGTGCGCCAACTCCTGGGCCGGCGCGGCGAGGTATGGGGCGCCGAGTCATCCGCCGACCGCCTCGTGGTGATCCGCCCGACGGCGTGACCCCTCCTGCGTCCCCTTCGGCGTTTACTCCGCGCCATTGGGCCTCTGAGGTACCTCTTTCGCGGATCAAACGGCAACACGCCGGGTTGCCGCCCCAGAACGTCGTCGCCGGCTCCCGGCCGATCGTCGCCCCGGCGGCGCGGGCCTCCTCGACGACCGTGTCGACCTCCTCGGGCGAGCGGGTGTTGTAGGCGAGGGTGATGCCGCCCCATCCCCCGCCGTCGTCCACGACGGAGTCCTCGGCCAGCCGGGCGCGGCTCCACAGCGCCACGATCATCCCGCCCGCCTGGAAGAACACCACGCCCTCGTCGGCCACGCCCCGCCACCCCATCGCCTCGTAGAACCGCTGCGCCCGGTCGAGGTCGACGACGCCGAGGGTGACCAAGCTCACGCGCTGCTCCATGGGCGAATTCTGCCCTGACGAAGCTCGCCTCGTCAGCAGCCCTCTTGACCGGGCACGACGGGACGGAAGGCGAGCGACCGGAGCCGGCCGCCGATCGCCCACGGCGTGCGCTGGTTGGCCTTCGTCAGCGCGCCGGCCAGGACCCGCACGTCGTCGCCCTCGATGAGGGTGCACGACTCGGTCGCACCCGTCGTCGCGGGCTCCCGGGCGAGGGGCCACGCCGCCTGGGGCTGGGAGAGCCCCGGCTCGGGCCGGTAGTCACCGAGCACGTAGACGGCGACGGCCGGCGGCGGCCACGGCGTGGTCCCGGGTGGCAGCCGCTCGGCGAGGGCGAGGAACGCCTGCACCGCCCGCCGGTTGGCCGCCTCCTGGGGGCGCACGCCGGTGGGGCCTCCGGCGGTCGGGTCGTCGGTGATGCCGAGGGCGTATACGCGGTGGCGGTGGGTGACGCCGCCGGCGGTGATCGTCAGGGTGGTGTCGGGCGCGTCGGCCACCGGCGGGCGCCCGAACTCGAGCGGCCCGGCGAGGAGGCCGAGGTCGGCGGCCCGCCGCACCAGGTCGTCCAGGGTCGGGGCGTCGGCGGTGGCGGCGAGGAGAGGGACGATGGCGGGGCCGGGGTAGATGGCCGTCACCGGCGCCTGCGTGATGACGGTCCCGTCGCCCAGGACGGTGAGGGTCGGCACGGCCGTCACCGCCGCTTCCACCGGT
>JBOGIC010000042.1:0-2018 GCA_050744985.1 Acidimicrobiales bacterium | reverse complement strand
CGCCCCGCCCGACCCCGAGGCCGACGACGGCGTCGCCGCCGTGGCCATCGTCGGGCGTCCCAACGTGGGCAAGTCGACGCTGTTCAACCGGCTCATCGGCGACGAGCGCTCGGTCGTGCACGACGAGCCAGGGACGACCCGCGACACCGTCGACACGGTCGTCGACACCGACCACGGGCGCTTCCGGTTCGTCGACACCGCCGGCATGCGCCGCAAGAGCCGCATCGAGGAGGGAACGGAGTTCTACTCGCTGGTGCGGGCCCTGCAGGCGATCGACCATGCGCAGACCGCCCTGCTCGTGATCGACGCCAGCGCGGGCGTCACCCACCAGGACCAGCGACTCGCCGAACGCATCGACGCCGCCGGCACCGCGGTCGTCATCGTGCTCAACAAGTGGGACCTCCTCGACGCCGAAACCCGGGCGCAGGTCACCATCGACGTGGCCGACCGCCTCGGTTTCCTCGGGTACGCGCCCGTGCTCAAGGTCAGCGCCCGCAGCGGCAAGGGCGCCCTCAAGATCCTGCCGGCCCTCTCCGACGCGCTGTCGGCGTCCAGCCGGCGGGTCTCGACGCGTGAGCTCAACCAGCTGCTGCAGTCGGCGCAGGCGGCCCAGCCGGCGCCCGGAGCGCAGGTGCTGTACGCCACCCAGGGGGCCGTCGACCCACCCACGTTCACCCTGTTCACCAACCGGGCCCTCCCTCCGCCCTACCTGCGCTACCTCGAGCGCCGCATCCGCGAGCACTTCGACTTCGGGCCGACCCCGCTGAAGCTGCGGGTCCGCCGGCGCGCCGGCTGACGGCTCCGATAACGCAACTCGCGCGCGCGGGACCTACGATTTGGGTTGGTGCACTTCGAGAACCCGCTTCTCCTGATCGTTGCCCTGGGCTGCCTGGTCGGAGCGGTGATCTGGGGTCGTTCCGCCCTGCGCATGGAACGGTCGTGGCGCCGCATCAAGGGGATGCAGACGAACGGCAGCACGGCCGCCGCCGACCTGGCCGGGTCGGCGTACAGCAAGGAGGTACACAACTTCCTGCTGTATACGATCCTCGCCGCCATCGCCGCCGTGGCGGCGTTTTCGTCTGACCCGTGGGTGCTGCTGCCGACGTTGCTGATCGGTGTCCCGATCGTCATGACCGTCCTCTACGGCCGGCACTTCACCCGCGAGGCCGACCTCCTCGAGGAGCGGGCGCGCCTCGAGCGCCGGGCCGAGGAGGT
Organism: Acidimicrobiales bacterium; assembly: GCA_050744985.1. Lineage (GTDB taxonomy): Bacteria > Actinomycetota > Acidimicrobiia > Acidimicrobiales > AC-14 > JBOGIC01. The sequence goes on along the minus strand of JBOGIC010000042.1, from coordinate 803 downwards.
GCTGTCGCAGGAGGAGCTGGCGCCCCGACGCTGGGCCGCCCGCCTCGCCCCTGAGCAGCTGCCCGACTTCCAGGGCTTCGAGGTGGGCCAGGTGTACGAGGCCGGCTCGGGGCTCATGGCCGGCGACTTCTACGACATGTACATGGTCGGGCCCAAGCGCATGGTGGCCGTGATCGGCGACGTGGCGGGACACGGCATCGACCCCGCCATCACGGCCTTCCAGGTGAAGTACCTGCTGCGGGTCTTCCTGCGCCAGTACCGCGAACCCGCCCAGGCGCTGGAGGAGCTCAACGCCCAGATCTCGGCGCAGACCAAGCCGGAGGAATTCGTGTCACTGTGCGTGGCGGTCTTCGACGAGAACGTCGGCACCCTGCGCTACGCGTCCGCCGGCCATCCCCCGGCGTGGCTGTGGCACGACGGCGACGTGCGGCCGCTCCGGTCCACCGGCCCGATGCTCACCCTCGATCCCAAGGCGGTGTTCAGCAGCCGCGAGGTCCCTCTCGACCCCACCGACCTCCTCCTGCTCTACACCGACGGGCTCGCCGAGGCCCGCTCCGGCGAGCAGCTCTACGGGGAGGATCGCATCGCCCAGTTCCTCCGCCGTGACCCCCGCATGTCGCCCGACGTGATGTGCAAGGCGCTGCTCGCCTCGGCCCGGGACTTCTCCGACGCACCCCTGCGCGACGACGTCGCCATCCTCGCCATCCGCAAGTCCTGACGCGTGCCCTGGTGCGAGACCTGTAGCGAGTTCCACGCGCCGGAGGCGCTCGACGGCGAGGGCGCCTGCCCCGAGTGCGGCACCG
>JBOGIC010000041.1:0-5970 GCA_050744985.1 Acidimicrobiales bacterium | reverse complement strand
GAGCTCGATGGTGTGTAGAGAGGCGACCTCGAGCTTGGCGACGATGTCCTTGAGCCGTCGGGCGTTGTCGAACCACGGCTGGTAGCGGGCGAGCTCCTCTTCGCTCAGGTAGCGCGTCACGGTCCTGCCGCCGATCGCGCGGGTCCACTGGATGTAGGGACCGTGGAGGGTGGGAGGGTCGTCGTGGCAAGCACACCCGCCCTTCCCGCAGCGCATGCGCCGCACGACCACGCTGCCTGGGAGCACCCCGTCGATCTCGGCGAGCTGGTTGGCGAGTCCCCGGCGGGTCGCCTCCCAAGGCCGTTTCGCGTTCTTGCTCTGCACCGCTCTCCTTCTCCCACCTCGACCATCCCCTGATGAGCAGCCTACAGCGTCGATGCTGTAGGCACCACGGGCACGCCGGCGCCGTGGCCGAGCCCGAGGGGGAATGACCGATGGACACCGCCATGGCCGAGATCGACGCCTTCGTCGCGGCACGTGGATGCTTCGAGGAGATGTTGGGCTGGTTGGAAGGGACCGAGTCGGCACAGATGTCGCATGCCGAGCTCGAGGAGGAGCTGGTGCGCCGTGGCCGTGAGGTGCAGCGCCTGGCGTTCCAGGACCACCTCGACCTGCGCTCGCTTCGTGAGCGGCGCGTTCACGTCGTTGACGCCGACGGCGTCGCCCATGCGGCCTTGGAGGCCGGCCACAGCCGCCAGCTCTCGACGGTGGTGGGCACCGTCAGGGTCCAACGCCTCGCCTACCGCCACCTCGGGAGCCACAATCTCCACCCCGCCGACGCGGCGTTGAACCTCCCCGACCAGCTGCACTCGCACGGGCTCCGCCGTCTGGCCGCCGTCGAGTCGACCAGGGGCTCCTTCGACGAGGCTGCAGCGGCGATAGAGCGGGGAACGGGTGTAGCGGTGGCCAAACGCCAGGTGGAGTTCCTGAGCGCGCGGGCGGCCACCGACGTCGAGGGGTTCTACGCGACCAGGTCGCGCACAGAGGCAGAGGAGACCGACGTGCTCGTGATCTCGGCCGACGGCAAGGGCATCGTCATGCGTCCCGACTCGCTGCGGCCAGCCACCGCCAAGGCCGCCGCCGCGGCCACGACCAGGCTCACCACGCGTCTGTCGAAGGGCGAGAAGCGCAACAGAAAGCGCCTGGCCGAGGTGGGCGCCGTCTATGACGTCTCCCCGGCGCCTCGCAGCGCAGAAGACGTCATGGCCTCCAAGGCACAACACGAGCACCCGCCCGAGGCGCCGCGGGCGAAGAACAAGTGGGTCACTGCCTCCGTCGTCGAGGACGCAGCAGAAGTGGTGGGTCGCCTCTTCGACGAGGCGGATCGGCGCGACCCCGACCACACGCGCACCTGGGTGGCACTCGTCGATGGCAACAACCACCAGATCGAGCGCATTGGCGCCGAGGCGAAGTCACGAGGGGTCGAGGTCCGGATCGTCGTCGATCTCGTCCACGTGATCGAGTACCTGTGGGCGGCTGCCTGGTGCTTCTTCTCCGAGGGGGAGGCGGCCGCGGAGGACTGGGTGCGTGGCAGGGTGCTTGCTGTGCTGCAAGGAAAGGCCCGTGAGGTCGCGGCCGGTATCCGCCGTCGAGCGACGGCCTGTGGCCTTGCCAAGGCCAAGCGCAAGAAGGCCGACGACGCGGCCAGGTACCTGGTGAACAAGGCGCCCCACCTCGACTACCCGAGCGCGCTCGCCTCCGGGTGGCCGATCGCGACCGGGGTGATCGAAGGGGCCTGCCGCTACCTGGTGGCCGACCGCATGGACATCACCGGCGCACGCTGGAGCGTCCAAGGTGCCGAGGCAGTCCTCAAGCTACGCGCGGTCCGGGCGAACGGCGACTTCGACGACTACTGGCCCTTCCATCTCGACCATGAACGCCGACGCGTCCACGGGTCGCGCTACGACCAAGGGGTCGCTCCCATCGCCGCGTAGTCACTCCTGGAGCGCCGCACCCTATTGGAATGATGGGCGGCGCCCCCGCGGACGTACGGCTTGTGCGAGTGCGGACTGCGATCGGACCCGGAGCATGGCTCGACGACAGGGCCCACTCGGTTTTTAGCTTCCTGGTCTGGGCGGTCGGCTTCGGGCTCGGCGAGTACGTGTCCGTGCGGCGTGGATTGAACCGACTCGGACCGGCGCCGCCGAGCGCTGGCGTCACGGTGGAGCGGTCCAAGAGCCCCCGATTCATCGTTGCAGTCATCGCGATCATCGGAATAGTGGCTGTTCTCGCCTCGACCCAAGTGATCCCCGGATGGATCCTGGGGCTGCCATTCGGGTCACGCCTGGCCGACGCCTCGGAGGTGAGGGCGGCGCGCCGGTTCGAGCGGGATGACGGGCGAACACTGTTCCGAGATAGAGCTGCGCACGACCTCTTCACTCGCCGGTACTTCACGGCCGTGAGCACGGAGCAGCAAAGCATGTCGTGAGGTCGCCGACGGGTGACCGGAGCAGGAGGCGAGACCAACGAAGCGTACGTCCCATTAGACTGTGAGCGACGCTTGGTCGAGGTCGATCCCGACGACTTGGGCGACCCTCGACAGGTCAATGTCCGACGCCAGGAGGGTGGCGTCATAACGGTGGGCCACCGAGGTGATGAGACAATCCACCATTCCCCGCGGCGTGATCCCCGCCCGCCGACATCGACGGTAAATGCGGGCGGCGGCGTCGAAGTCGGCCGCCGCGTCGAACGCCAAGAGATCGAATCGCAGGAGGAGCCGACGCAGCGCCTGTTGCCGCTGGTCATCACGGGCGCGCGCCATGACCTCCATCAGCACAGGCTCGGTCACGGCGAGCGGGCCGTCGTCACGGATCAGTTGGGTCAGGCGCCCGTCGACGGCGCTGCCCGTCGCCCGGTCGTACTCGACCCAGGCGGAGGTGTCGGCGAGGATCACTCGACGGCTGGCCCGGCGTCCTTCGGCGCCTCGCCGATGGCGTTCTCGCCGCGCATCGCCAGGGCCTCCTCATGCGTCATCGGTTGCCCGGCGAGGTGGCGCAAGGCGAGGTCGACGGCCTCGGTCTTGGTGTGGACGCCGTAACGGTCCATGATCGTGCGGACGTAGTCCTCGTCGATCTCGATGTTGGTTCGCGCTCGGCCCATACACGTATCGTACACCTCAGGTGTATCACTGGTGTAGAGCCGGTCTCAGCCGATCCGAACGGGGCGGCTGCGGCAGAGGTTTCCGCGGACCAAGCCGGACGTTAGGATCGCCAGAGAGACGGCGATGACCCGTCGGGGGCGACCGTGGCAACCCGAGCCATCTCGGTGACTGTCAACGGCGAACAGCGGGCGGACGCGGCCGAACCCAGGCTCCTGCTCGTCCGTGTCCTGCGCGAGGTTCTCGGCCTCGCTGGCAACGGACGTGGGACGCGACGATCAAGCCGAACCGCTTCGCCGGTGCGCTTCAGCACTCCGCGAACACCCACCAACGCCGGCCAGCCGAACACGGCCGGCGTCGAGGGTGCGCCAGTCGCGGGGCTCTGAACAACTTCGTGGCTGAGCAACCGACGAAAGGAGGCACCATGAGATCGCGCCTGGCTCTCGCGCTGCTGGCGATCCTCGCCAGCACGTCGCTCGCGGTCGGCTGTGGTGGAGGGGACGACGACGAGAACGTCACGACGCCCCCGACGACAGCCGCGTCCGGCCAACCGGCGACGTCGGACGCGGCGACGGGGTCCGGGGCCGAGACCTACCGGCAGTGCGTCGAGGCGGCCAGGAACGTTCCCGACCCGGCTGCCCGCAAGGCCTTCCAGGATCGTTGCGAGCAGATTCCCAGATAGGACCGTCGTGATCCCAGATCATTTGGAGGGCTGACCCATGCCAACCATGAGCCCTCCCGGCGCGCGCCGGTTCCGCACAATAGGAAGGCTCGGGCTCGTCGTTCGTGTCGTCAGCATCGGGCTGGGGGTCGCGGGCGGGTCCCACACGAGCCGGGCCCTGTAGGTCGGCGGGCGCCAGACCACCGCCAACCCCTTCCCTTTCGACGACAGCGAGACCGGCATCAACGTCACCATCACCCAGACCAAGGTCGCGGGCACGTTGACCTCGAGTCCCAACCCGTCGACCCTCGGCCAGCCCGTCACCTTCACCATCGGTGTCGCGCCGAACCCGCCCGTCGACACGGCGGGAGGCGCCCTTCCCCCCAGCGGGAACGTCCAGTTCGTCGACATCACCAACGCTAAGAACACCGTCCTCGGCACCAAGACGCTCGCCACCGGTTCGGCCGCGCTCGCGGTGGGCAACCTTCCAGGCGGCACACGGACGATCGTCGGCACCTACCTCGGGGACCAGAACTACGAGCCGAGGGTCATCGGGCACCTCGCCAGGTGGTGGGCAGGGCCACCGTGACGACCGCCAGGCAGGCTTCCCCCGGCACCCTGCTGGGCGCCCCGGTTCGCGATGTCGCCACACTCGCCGGCGGGGTCAACCCGACTGGCACCGTCACCTTCGGTCTGTTCAGCGACGTCACCTGTTCCGAGCAGCCGGTCTTCACCTCCACCAACGCAGTGGCCGGTGGTACCAGCGCCACGTCGGACTGGTTCACCCCGACCGCGGCCGGCACCTACCAATGGAAGGCCGAGTACTCCGGGGACGGAAGCAACCTGCCCGCGTCGAGCCCCTGCAACGCTCCCGGCGAGTCGATGACGATCGCCCCCTTCGCCCCGCCACCGTGCACCCGCTCGCTGACGGGGTCATCTCGGAAGAGCGTTTGCGAACGCCCGCGTTTTCGGGCCGGTCAGCGTCAGCCCTGGAGGTGCGCTCACGGTCAACGGCTCCCGGGTGCTCAACGGCATCGTGGCCGACGCCCCCGGCTTCTTCAGCCTGTGCGCGTCGCAGATTGCCGCCCCCCCGACCAACCCGGCGAAGGGCGTGGTGGGTCCAGCAACGCCGGGATGCCGCTGCGCTTCGGGGATCCCGCTCAGGGCTGTGGCACGAACCGGGTCGTCGGTGACGTCCTCCTGCGTCCAACGCGGCGGGGTTGACCCTCGGTGCCGGCCTGCGACGGGAACAACCCGGCCCCGACCAACGCCGGCCAGCCGAACACGGCGGGGGTGAAGAGCGGGCAATGCTCGGCGCTGTGACGGCTCCTTTCGCCAGGCATCACGCCAACGACGATGTCGACACTCGTGGTCATGGCCGTGCTGGCCTCCTTCGTCGTGCAGCACGTCTCGGCGCCCGACGGCGAGGACACGACGGTCCGGACCGTTGTCGAGCACACCTGCTCGTGGCGGAGTCCGGCGGGTAGGGCGGCGGGCCTGCCGCGGAGCGACCCTGTCCCGACGGCACGCCTTGTCCAGGTTCAACCAGACGGGACGACGAACCGGCAACGCGCGCCGTGGGACCGGCTCAGCCGACGATCGAGGGTGGCGAGCGGCGCGTCGAGCGACTCGGCGACGGCGACATACCAAGCGTCGTAGGCGCTGACGCTGCTACGCAGCTCCCAAACGCGGTCGGCAAAGGGCTCGTAGGCGAACAGGTCCACGGGAAGATCGAGAAGGTCAGAGTGGGCGAGGGAGGCCGAATCGGCGGATACATCCCCGGCCAGGACGGACCTCCGGAGCACGTTTGCTACCTCCACGGGCAGCAGGTGCGGAGCCGCGACGGCGTCCGACGCGAGACGCTCCTCGGCCCAGACCCCATCGCCGCCAGCGTCGATCAGCGCGGCGACGACCACGGAGGCGTCCACGACCAGCGTCACCGCCGGTCAGCATCTCGGTGACCGAGGATCCGATCAGCGCTGAGCTCGCTGCCGGTACGACGCTTCCGCTCACGCACTCGCGCGAGGAGGACCTCGGGATCGGGCCGCTGGGCCAGCTCGATCAGTTTGGCCCGGAGGAACTCCTGCAGGGACCGGCCGCTGAGAGCGGCCCGAGACGCCAGCTCATCGCGCGTGTCCTCAGGGACGTCCCGAATCGTCACCGACGGCATGCATGTAGTTTGCTGCGGATCACAGCAATTTGCAACAGCTTT
>JBOGIC010000040.1:0-4791 GCA_050744985.1 Acidimicrobiales bacterium | reverse complement strand
TCGTCTACCTGGTCGCCGCCCACCACGGCCGGGCTCGCCTCGGGGTGCGCTCGCTCCCAGACGAGTCGCCGCCACCAACAGGTCGCTCGGGAGCAGCCGTCGTCCTCGGCGTGGCAGATGGCGACACCGTTCCTGCGATCACGTTGGGAGATCTGACGATCCCATCGAGCCAGCTGGACCTGTCAGTGATCCAGCTGGGCACTGGCGACGATGGCTCACGGTCATGGTCGCACCGGATGCTCGCCCTCCGAGACCGCGACGATCTCGGGCCGTTCCGGCTCGGCTTCCTCGAGGCAATGGTCCGACTCGCCGACTGGCGTGCGAGTGCAGCCGCAGACGGGAGAGCCGATCAGTGAGCCGAATCGTCCTCGACGGGTGCCAGGCTGAACCGCTCGGCTCGTACCTGAAGGCACTCGGCGTTCTCCGGCTTATCGGCGAGCAACTCGACGCCGAGGCCACCGGCGCCTGGCTCGGCGACCGTTTCGTGCTCGAAAGCTCGGCTGACGAGGATGGGCTCGTCGATTTCTTCGCCAGCCGGTACCGCCCGACGCCGTTGCTCTCGCCGTGGAATGGAGGAAGCGGGTTCGGGAAGAAGGACAAGGCATCCGCGGCCACGGTCGCCGCCATTGAGGGCTCGACGGACGAGCGCCTGCGCGCCTACAGGGACTCCCTCGCGGTCGTGCGGCGCCTAGTGGCATCACCGAGCTGGGCGACGACGGTAAACAAGAAAGACTTGAAAAAGGAACAGGTCGCCCGTTGCCGCAACGAGCTGCCCGACGATGCGGTTGTCTGGATTGACGCCACTGTGGTGCTCAGCACGGAGCCTCCGATATTCGCGCCCTTGTTTGGCACCGGCGGCAACGACGGCCGGCTCGAGTTCTCGGCCAACTTCATGGCGAACCTCATCGCGGCGATGGGTCTGGCGAAGCTACGGAAGGGTGTTGATCCAGCACGACTCCTGCGGTCGAGCCTCTTCGGCGGCGACCCGGGCCCGTTGCCTGACGGGTCAAGCGGGCCTTACGACCCGGGCGCAGGCGGTGGAGTGAACTCGGCCCCAACCGGTGAGGCGAGCGCCATCGTGAACCCATGGGACTACGTCCTCATGTTCGAGGGTGGGCTCCTCTTCGCCAGCGGAGCGGCCCGGCGGCTTGGAAGTGACGTCGGGCGGGCGGCGGTACCGTTCTGTGTCGATGTCAGCCGGGTTGGCGATGTCGTCCTCGGCAAGGGCGAGGACATCCGCACCGAGGTCTGGGCACCGATCTGGCGCCGTCCGGCCACAGCGGCAGAAGTCGCCCGGTTCATTGGCGAGGGCCGCGCCGAATGGGGTCGCCGCGCGGCTCGCGACGGCGTCGACTTCGCCCGCGCCGCAGCAACCCTGGGCGTCGATCGCGGAATCGATGCGTTCGTCCGTCACGGACTCGTCCAGCGATTTGGCAAGCAGTACCTGGCAATAGCCCTCGACCGCGTCGACGTCGGCCGGCAGCCGGAGGTCACGATCACCACGCAGGTGGACGGGTGGCTGGAGGATGTCAAGCGAGGCAACGTCCCCGGCGCACTCGAGAGTGCGCTCCGCCGGGTCGAGGGTGCCCTTTACCGCGCGGCAACCTCACTCGGACCGCCGGCTGGAGCCTTACAGGACGTGCTGTACGAGCTGGCGTGCGCTGAGCAAGTGATCGCGCGCGGGAGCGAGCCGAAGGATCGAGCGCGTCGCCCAATCGAGCGGCTGAGAGCGCAGAAGTGGCTGCCGCTTCTCGACGACGGGAGTCCCGAGTTTCGATTGGCCGCGGCCATGGCGTCCGGGAGGGACCGCAGCGGGGAGTCGCTCGCGCTGCTCCTCCGACGTGTTCGGCTCGATCGATTGGGACGGCTCGAATGGCGCGGCGGCCCGCCGCTCGTCGACGGGATTGGGCGCCGCCCGGTCACGTCGGTCCTGGCTTTGGCGCTTGTTCGTCGCGCCGTCGAGCGGGAGCCGTCCGACGAGAGTGGCGAACCCGGCGAACTGCATTTTGGCTTCTCCTTCGGTCTGCAGGCTGCCCTTAATGATGTCGCGGCACTGGTCGGACGACATATCCAGGAAGATCGGCTCAGTCGGCTGCTCCAAGGAATGTTGTTACTGGACTGGCGGGGCTACTCGTCCACCATCATCGCCAATGGTCGGCACACGCTCGTCCCACCAATGCTCGCGGCCGTGGGCCCAGCCCTATCGGGCCAAACGCTCGAACGCATCGGTCGCGATGGTGTCCGGATCGAGGTACGGCTTGGCATCGAGCAGACCTGGCCAAGGCTCCTTGCGACGGGTCATGCGGAGGAGGTTGCGGCGCTCGCGCTCCGGAGGCTGCACATCGCCGGCCTCGCCCCTGCGCCCCGACATGTTAGAGCCGCGGGCGACGTCGGCGATCGGCTGGCCGCCGCCGCTTTCTGCCCCCTGCGACGCGCCGATGTTCATGCCCTACTCGACCAAGTCTGCCCGCCCGATCCGCAGGAGGAGCGATGACCACCCTTGCGTCCCGCCAGCTGTTCGATGTCGACCTGCATCCGCTCAACGGCAGCCGATTCCAGCCAACCGGTTTTCCCGACATCGGAGCTGCCACCTTCCAGCGATTCGATGCCGACACTGGTGATTGGGTCGACTCACTCGTGTTGGAGTCGGCACAGTCAATGGCGAACCATCTCGAGGGCACGGCGTGGGACGACGCCGTCGACGAACCCGTTTCGCTCTTCGCCGGCCTTCCCTACGTGCGCGTCGTGCACGCCGACGGGAGCTACCTCACGTCGAGCCGCACGGAGGCCCATCGACTCGCATCAGCCTTCATCAAGGACGCCGAACTCGACGGCATCGGCATGAGGACGGTTATCAAGGAGAAGCTCGGACTTCGCGACGACCGTCCCGTCGCACCCCGCTCAATCGCCCGTGCGATCATGAAGCTTGACCCGTTCTGCTTGCTGCATGGCGTCTTCTTCGCCGAGAAAGCCACCGTTTGGCCGGGCCAGCCGCGCATCGTTCGCGCCCTCAGCGCCCAGATCGAAGCGATCGACGTCAAGCCTGCCCACTCGGGGGGGGTAAAGCGAGACCACGTTCGCCACGGGATCTCCGACACTGGTGGAAGTGCCGAGGGTTACGGAACCATCCCCTACCACCGCACGGAATGGGCGGCGCGCAGAATCCAGGCGTCGTTCAACCTCGACCTGGCCCAAATCCGTTCCTACGGCCTCGGCGAGGACGCCACGGCCCTGCTCGTCACCATCGCTCGCTGGGAAATCGCTGCGCTACTCGACCAGCCTCTGCGCCTGCGCACGGCGTGCGACCTCAAGCGAGGGCCAGGTGATGTCCTCGACCGCACGGGCCAATCGCTTCGATCCCTATCGTTGCTTGGCGACGAAGTTCGAGCCGGGATCGCTGCCTGCGCAGACCTGCTCGACGGCGGATCTCCGATCACCGTCAGCTGGCGCGCTGAGAAACGAACGAAGCCGGGCTCACCCGCTGAGCCGGCGGCCGCTTCATGACGACCGAGATCATCCTGCGTTTCCCGTGGGGTCGGTACCACGGCACTCCCTGGGGCCGCCACGTGAACGAAGGTGCGATCGACTGGCCCCCGTCACCCTGGCGACTGCTTCGCGCGTTGTACGCAACCTGGCAATTCCGCGCCGCGGAACTCGATGTCGTCGTGGTCGAGTCGCTGCTGAGCAAGCTGGCCTCGCCACCCTCATACTCACTCCCACCGTTCACCACGGCCGCGACCCGGCACTATATGCCCGGGAAAGACCACCTCGAGGGGGTTTCCTCCGACCGCGACCTCGCGGTCGACGCGTTCGCAGTCATCGCACCGGAGGCCGGGGTTCGTATCCAATGGGATGCTCAGCTCACACCCGATGAGCGCCAAGCGCTGGATGCGCTGCTCCAACGGATGACCTATCTCGGCCGGGCAGAGTCACTCTGCGACGCGTACGTCTCGGAGACGGCCGCCCCGCAAGGCGCGCTCGCCATTCGACCCCTGCCAAAGGAGTCCGGCGACCCAGCCGTAGACATCCTCGTTCCGACTACCCCGTTGGACATCACCGCGCTCACTGTCTCGACAACCCGGGTTCGCGCTGGCGACCGCCGTCGCCTGCCGGCCGGCGCCCGCTCCGTGCGTTACCCCCGGCCGCAGGTCGTCGACCCGATCAAGCCACGAAATGCGCCTGAGGTCGAGTCGGTGAAGGCGGTGCGGTGGTCCCTCGCCGGTCGAGCGCTGCCGTCGCGACACGCGGCTGTTGCGCTGTGCACGCGGCTCCGACAGCGAGCAATGCGAGCGGCTGGCGGCGGTGGCCGGCCGATTCCATCTGTCCTGCACGGCAAGTCCGACCCCGGGGACGATGGATGCCCCCTGGACGGACACGGCCACGCACACTGGCTCGCCTTCGGCGACTCGAAGAGTCGCCAACTCAGCACAGTCGTCCTCTGGGCTCCCAGCGGCTTCGACAGCGAGATCCTGGCTGACCTCGCTGGCATGTACAGCGTTGGCCCGGGCGGGATACGCGATTTCGGCCCACAGCGCCTTGGACTCGAAGGCTGGGGCCGCATCGGTGACGTTGCTCCCGAACTGATCGGGCCCAGTCGCGTATGGCGCAGCTACACACCCTTCGCCCCGAACGGGCATCGAAAGAACGAACCGACGGACGAGGCGTACCTCCTCGCTGCGCTACGGCGAGAGCTTGCTTGGCGCGGACCCCACCGGCCGGCCTCGGTTGAAATCGATCGTGGCCCGTGGCGGGCTTATCGCACGCACCGGCCCGACAAGGAACGACTCCGGG
>JBOGIC010000039.1:0-2730 GCA_050744985.1 Acidimicrobiales bacterium | reverse complement strand
CGCGCCGGCCCCCCACCAGTGATCGCGACCTCGCTCGACGGCGTCCCGCCCGGCTGTTGCGCCGTCCACGCGGCAACGTCGGTGAACGGCTCGATGACGAGCATCGTCATGGGCCCGAGGATGCGGTGGAGAGTGTCACCGCGCCGTCACGACGGCGTCGCGGTTCGTCGCTGGCGTGGTACGGGCCCGTGACGGTCGAGAAGCGTGCCGGGATCGCGCCTCGCCCGGCGGGGCGGTGGCCGGCCGCGTGCGCTGCGGAGGGGTACCCACCGCCTGCCGGGCCTGCTCCTCGATGGCTCCCGACCGTGCCGGCGTGGGTGAGCAGGTCGATGTCGGCTCCGCCCGCCCCGCAGGGCCTGATCGGTGGTCCCTGGCGGCGACCTACCGCGCGAAAGGACCGCCCCGGCCAGCAGCATCGTCGCGGGTCGTAGCTCGCCATGCCGCCCGGCGCGGCAACCTGCGCCGATGTTCGATCCTGGCGCGATGGAACCGGAGTCAGGGGGCCGCGAAGACGGGGCCCATCAGCGCGTGCATCAGGTGCGACGGCGACATACCGAGCTGGTCGTGCAACAACGACTTGAACCGCCCGTATTGGCGCATCGCCTCGCTGCGGTTGCCGGCTTCCAGGTGGGCGCGGATCAAGGAGCGCTGGGCACTTTCGCGAAGCGGCTCGGCCCGGACGGCGGCCAGGCCGGCGAGGACGGCGCGCGCCGGTTGGCCAGCGGTCGTCAGCCGGTCGCAGAGCGCGTCGAGGGCGTGCAGCCGCAGCTGGCGGATGCGTTCCCGTTCGAGGAGCACCCAGTCTGCGTCGAAGCCCGGGAGCAGGTCGCTCTCGAGGATCGCTATGTCCAGCTCGTCGTCGTCGACCTCCTGACGCGGGTCGATGAGGCGCAAGGCCAGACTCACCGCGTCGCGGTGATCGACGGCGACGCCGGGGTCGAGCCACAGGTGGCTTGGCGACCCGTCGACGATGGCCCGAACGTCGTGACCGGCCTGCGTGGCCCGAACGCCGCACCCGGCCCGGTTGAGCCGCCAGACCGTTGCCCGAAGGTTGGCGGCGGCGCGCCGGTCGGGGAGGTCCAGCCAGAAGCTGCCAGCCACGAAGGACCGCTCGACGGGTCGGCCGAGCATGGCGAGGAACGCCACCAGACGCTGTGCCGTCGGCGGGAGCAGCACCGTCCGGCCGTCACGGACGAGTTCGAAGCCTCCGAGTAGCCGCACTCCGACCGGGGAAACCATCGTGTTCGTGCTCAACTCGCCCCCTTGACCCGAAGGCGTCATCCGCCGGCCGAGCTTGGCGTCCGTGACGTCGCGGACGCGTCGCGACAGGTCGCGCGGTCAGGTAGCAGTGAGGTCCTCGAGCCAGGCGGTGATGACCTCCAACAAGCCGTCGAGGCCCGTTTGGGTCGCGAGGACCTGCGACGGCAGGTCGGGTTGCGCGGCGACGACCCGGGCCCGGAGGTCGGCGAGGTCGCCGGTCTCGGTCCAGACGCGAACCAACAGCACGCCGCCGCGCTCAGGCGTCGGACCCACCACGCCCGGCATAGTCGCTGGGCGCACGTCACAAGTGCGTCACATCGCTATCGCGGTCGAGGTGATCCCACCACCCGGGTGGTGGCTCGATGCCGAGCTGGTCGCGGAGCAACGCGGCGTACAGCTCGCTTTGGCGGCGGGCCTCACCGGCATTCCCTTCCGCGCGGTGGAGCGCGATGAGGCGGCGCCGGGCCGTGTCGCGGAGGGGCTCGGCGGCGACCGCGGCCATGGCCGCCTCGATCGCCTCCCCGTAGCGTCCGGCCGTGCCGAGCAGGGCGGCGAGGCGTTCGAGCGCCCTGACTCGCCGCTGGACGTGACGCTCGCGCTCGACCAGCACCCAGTCGTCGTACCAGGTCGGCAAGAGGTCGCCGAGCAACGGCCTCACATCCAGATCGGCAGCCCCCGCCGTCCCGGCGAGGATGCGCTCGACGTGCCGCTCGAGGTCGGCGACATCGCTGGTCGTCCCCGGAGCGAGCGAGACCTCCGGGCCCGAGCGTACGACGAGGCGGTGGCACCGGTCCGGTAGCCGCCAGACCGCGGCGCGCAGGTTGGCCACCGCCCGATGACCGTCGACGCGGGGCCACAACGCGCTGGCGAAGGCAGAGCTCCTTACGGGACGACCCTGCACGGCGAGGTACGCAAGCAAGCGGCTCGAGGCCATCGTCAGCGAGACCGCGCGGCCTCGTTCGGTGAGGGTGAAGCCGCCGAGGAGGTTGACACGCCAATCGCCGTCGCCCATCTGCTCCCGTCGCATTCTCGCCGCTGCGCCAGTCCCGGCCGATCGTACCCTGCATCCGACGACATCCGCCGGGTGGCCCATTCCGGCCCTCGGGCAACGTGGCGCCGAGGCCATCGTGCTGCCCGATCCCCCCTATCCCTCGGACCAATCCCCTCAGTCACCCGTGTGGTCGAACACCGAGAAAGAGGCCTCGCCGCCCCCTCCGGAAGCAACCGTTGCCCGTGCGGCATCCTCCTGACGCACGGAGGGAGGGTCAACGAGCAGGTTGCGCGCTACGGGCGGGTCGGCGCCGGCGGCGGGGCCAGGCAGCCGGACTGGGCGCCGAGGATCTTCAGGCCGTCGAGGTCGCCGCCGTGGTACTCGGCTTGGCCGCGCTGCACGCCGAGCTGGGTGAACATGATCTCGGCCGGCGACAGCACGTGGCCGAGCCCGATGAGGTGGCCCAGCTCGTGGATCAT
>JBOGIC010000038.1:0-6576 GCA_050744985.1 Acidimicrobiales bacterium | reverse complement strand
GCAGAGGGTTGTGGTGGCGAAGTAGTTGGCGTCACCCGAGTAGGCGGCGATCCAGCGGAACGTGCCGACCGCTTGGGGCGTGAACGGGCCCGACGCCGCCGTCGATGCCGGCGGGCCGCCGGCGAGGGGCTGCGCCGCACTCGTGAAGATGGGCGGCCCGGCGCAGGTGGCGTCGTTGGGCCCGAAGAGCGTGAAGACTACGGTGCCGGTGGCGGCGGGCGCCCCGGCCGGGACGGTGACGGTGGCGGTGTCGGAGATCGGCGAGCCGAGCGGCGCCGTCGGTGTCGCCTGGGTGACGACCACAGGGGCGACCGGCGACACCACCGAGGACTCGTTGGGGTCGTTGCAGAGGGTCGTGACGGCCGTGTAGTTGGCGTCACCCGAGTAGGCGGCGATCCAGCGGTAGGTGCCGGCCCCCGGGGGGACGAACGGCCCCGAGGCGGCCGTCGACGCCGGTGGGCCACCCGTCAGGGGGATCGCGGCGCTGGTGAAGATCGGGGCGCCGGTGCACGTCGCGTTGTTGGGGCCGAACACGGTGAAGGTGACGGTGCCGGTCGCCGCGGGGGCCCCGGCCGGGACCGTGACGGTGGCGGTGTCGGAGATGGGCATGCCGAGGCCGGCGGTGGGCGTGGCCTGGGTGACGATCGTGGGCGCGACCGGCTGCACGACCGAGGTCTCGTTGGCGTCGTTGCAGAGCGTCGTGACGGCCGTGTAGTTGGCGTCGCCCGAGTAGGCCGCGATCCAGCGGTAGTCGCCGACGGCGGTGGGGGTGAAAGGGCCGGACGTCGCCGTGGCCGTCGGCGGGCCGCCCGAGAGCGGCTGCGCGGCGCTGGTGAAGATCGGGGCGCCGGTGCACGTGGCGTTGTTGGGACCGAAGACCGTGAAGGTCACGGTGCCCGTCGGCGCCGGGCCGCCGGGGAGGCCGGTGACGCTGGCCGTGTCGGAGATCGGGCTGCCGATGGGGGCGGTGGGCGTGGCCTGGGTGACGATCGTCGGGGCGATGGTGTTGACGACCGTCGTCTCGTTGGCGTCGTTGCACGCCGTGGTGGCCGCCATGTAGTTGGCGTCTCCGGAGTAGGCGGCGATCCACCGGTAGGTGCCCGCCGCCGTCGGCGTGAACGGGCCGGAGCTGGCCGTGGCGGTGGGCGGTCCCCCGGCGAGGGGCTGCGGCGCGCTGGTGAAGACCGCGGGCCCGGCGCAGGTGGCGTCGTTGGGGCCGAAGACGGTGAAGACGACCGTGCCCGTCGGCGCCGGGCCGCCGGCGAGTCCGGTGACGCTGGCGGTGTCGGTGGCCGACTGGCCGAGGTTGATCGTCGGGGTCGCCTGGGTGACGATCGTGACCGGCGCCTGCTGCACCACCGACGTCTCGTTGGCGTCGTTGCACGCGGTGGTGACGGCCGTGTAGTTCGCGTCACCCCCGTAGGCGGCGATCCAACGGTAGGTGCCCGGGACGGTCGGGACGAAGTTGCCCGAGGTCGCCGTGGCGGTGGGTGGCCCGCCGGAGAGGGGTTGCGGTCCGCTGTTGAACACGGCGGCGCCGGCACACGTGGCGTCGTTGGGGCCGAACAGTGTGAAGGTGACCGTGCCCGTCGGCGCCGGCGATCCGGCCGGCGCCGTGACCGACGCCGTGTCGGAGATCGGGCTGCCGAAGGCGGCTGTCGGCGTGGCGAGCGTGACGATCGTCGGCGCCGCCTGGAGGACGGTGGTCACGTCGGAGCCGCTGCCGGTGCCGACCGTGCCGTCCTGGTGCGTGCCGATGGCGAAGCCGACCTGGTCGGTCTGGACGCCCGGCGCCGGGAACGAGTCGTGGTTGGGAACCTTGTTGACGTTGAACGTGAAGGCGACCTGGCAGACGTCGAGGTCGTTGGCGAGGCTGGGGGGCCCCAACACCACCGGACCGCCGACCGGTTGGAACTCGCGTTCACCGGTGGCGGCGTTGATGACCACGAGGTTGAAGGTGCGGCCCGTGCAGGCGTTGGGGTTCGCCATCGTGCCCGTGCCCGTCCCGGTGGCGCTGAGCGTGAAGGTGTTGGGATCGGCGATCCCGCCGGCGCAGCTCGGCGCGAAATTGGAGCACGACGGAACGAAGGTGATCTGGTTGAGGGTGACGGTGCCGACACCCTGGGCGCCGTCGGAGTTGTTGGTGATGGTCAGCTGCGCCGGGAGCCCGGTCTGGCCGACCGTGACCGGCGTCGGGAAGTCGGGGACCACCGAGAAACCCACGCCGGCGGCGGCCGGGTCGAGCGGGAGGAACGGCAGGCTCACGATGGCGGTCAGCGCCGCCAGCGCGGTGAAGACGAGCAGCCGCAGCGACCGCCGCCTCCCGCCCACACCAGTCCCGACCCTCACGCTGTCACCACACCCCAAGCCGACTCGAGGAGCCCTCGTGCGTCACGATCGAGGTGACCGTGAGCCTTTTGCCCAGCCGCCAAACCATAACGGCGAGCAGCCATAACGAGCATTGCGTCCCGCTTCGGGCCTCATCGAGGATCGGCCGCCGCCCGCGACCACCGCGATTTCCCCTCACCTCCCACCGTGCAAAAAAAGCCCGAGCCCGATTGGGCCAGGTCAGCCTACCCCCAATTGGTGCTGCGGGTAAACGACTGACTGCGGTTCCGGGCCTTCTTAGCGTGCAAAAGTCGCAGATGAACGACGTCCAACACGGCGGCACGAACAACAGGCACGGTCCAACTTGGGTCCAACGCGTCCAACAGTACGAACAACAGCAGCGGGCAATGGCTGGGGGCCCGATTGTTTCCAACACATCCGCGCGCGGGCGCGCCGCTGGCCCCAATGGCGGCGTGGGTAGGCTGCGCCATGGTGCGCCGCGTCCTCATTCCGGTCGCCCTCGGCGTCGCCGCCGTGAGTGGGGCGTGTAGTAGCCGCTTCGGTGCCCCCGACCCGGCGACCACGCAGGGCGCCCCGGTGCTGCGGCTGTGGAAGTTGCTCCTGTTCGTGGCCGTCGCGTTGGGCGTCGTGGTCGTGGGGCTGATCCTGTGGTCGCTCGTCCGGTACCGCCTCAGGGCGAGCGGTCGGGCGGGCGGTCGGGAAGCGAGCACGGTGTCGGAGAATGTGCCCCTCGAGCTGTTCTACACGGCCGTCCCGCTGGCCATCGTCATGGCGATCTTCGGGCTGGCGCTGGTGGCCCAGCGCGACGTCACCCGCCTGGTGGCCGAGCCCGACCTGCGCATCGAGGTGACCGGGTTCCAGTGGGGCTGGCGCTTCCGCTACCTCACCGAGGGGATAACGATCGTCGGCACGTCCAACCGGGAGCCGACGCTCGTGCTGCCGGTCGACGCGACCGCCCGGCTCACCCTGGTGAGCAACGACGTCGTCCACTCGTTCTTCGTGCCGAACTTCCTCGAAAAGCGCGACCTGATCCCGGGCGTGGAGAACCGCATCGACATCACGCCGTCGCGCACCGGGCGGTTCCCGGGGGTGTGCGCCGAGTTCTGCGGCCTCGACCACACGCACATGACCTTTGTGGTGGAGGTGGTCGAGCCCCAGCAGTTCGAGAACTTCCTCACCGAGCAGCGCGAGACGGGCACGGTCCCCGACGAGAACGACCAGGGCGGCGAGGGCGAGCCCGGGAGCCAGGCGGCGCCCGCCCGCCGGGACGGCGGAGTGTCGGTCGGGGTGAGCGTCGGGTGACCCTCCTCGAGGAGGACCTCGCTCCCCCGCCGCCACCGTCGGAGCCTCGGCGGCGGGCCGGCGGCCTGGTCGGCTGGCTCACCACGACCGATCACAAGCAGATCGGCATCCTGTACATGGCCAGCGCCTTCGGCTTCTTCCTGATCGGCGGCGTCATGGCCCTGCTGATCCGCACGGAGCTGGCCCAGCCGGGCGTGCAGCTCGTGTCGGAGGGTGTCTACAACCAGCTGTTCACCATGCACGGCAGCGTGATGATGTTCCTGTTCGCCGTGCCGATGGCGGTGGGCCTGGGGAACTACCTGGTGCCCCTCCAGGTCGGTGCGCCCGACATGGCCTTCCCCCGGCTAAACGCGCTGTCGTACTGGCTGTTCCTCGGGGGCGGCCTCACGATGCTGTCGGGCTTCCTGACATCCAGGGGGGCGGCGGCGTTCGGCTGGACGGCCTACACGCCGCTGTCCGACGCCGTCCACTCCCCCGGAGCCGGGTCCGACCTGTGGATCGTGGCCGTGCTGGTCACGGGCGTGTCGGGCGTGCTGAGCGCCGTCAACCTCATCGCCACGGTCATCTCGCTGCGGGCGCCGGGGATGACGATGTTCCGCATGCCGATCTTCACCTGGAACATCCTCGTGATGAGCTTCATGATCCTGCTGGCGTTCCCGGTGCTCACGTCGGCCATGGCCCTGCTCTACGCCGACCGGCACCTGGGCAGCCACTTCTACGACGCCCGGGCCAACGGGGTGCCGGTGCTGTGGCAGCACCTGTTCTGGTTCTTCGGGCACCCGGAGGTGTACATCGTCGCCCTGCCGTTCTTCGGCGTGGTCACCGAGGTCATCCCGGTCTTCTCGCGCAAGCGGCTGTTCGGCTACCGCGGCTTCGTGCTCGCCACGCTGGCCATCGCCGCCCTGTCCACCGCCGTGTGGGCCCACCACATGTTCACCACCGGCGCCGTGAGCCTGCCGTTCTTCTCGGCCCTGACCTACCTGGTGGCGGTGCCGACGGGCGTGAAGTTCTTCAACTGGATCGCCACCATGTGGCGGGGCCGGATCAGCTTCGAGACGCCGATGCTGTTCGCCATCGGGTTCCTGCTGGTGTTCCTCGTGGGCGGGCTGACCGGGCCGATGCTGGCCGCCACGGCGTTCGACTTCCACGTGCACGACACCTACTTCGTGGTCGCCCACATGCACTACGTGCTGTTCGGCTCGGCCGTGTTCGGGCTGTTCTCGGGCATCTACTTCTGGTGGCCGAAGTTCACGGGCTGGCGCCTGGGCGAGGGGCTCGGGAAGGTGAGCTTCTGGCTGCTGTTCGTCGGCTTCAACGTCGCCTTCTGGCCGCAGCACCTGCTGGGGCTGCGGGGCATGCCCCGCCGGGTCGTCGACTACAACCCCGACGCCGGCCTCGACACCCTGAATCTCGTGTCGACGGTCGGCGCCTTCGCGGCGGCGCTGGGCGTGCTGGTGTTCCTGGTCAACGTGGTGGCCTCGCGGCGACGGCGGGACCCCGCCGGTGACGACCCCTGGGGCGGCTACTCGCTGGAGTGGGCCACGTCCTCGCCCCCGCCCGCGCACAACTTCGTGTCGCTGCCCTCCATCCGCTCGGAGCGGCCGGCCTACGACACGCGCGTCAAGGCCGCGGCGGGCCTGCGTGGCCCGAACGCCATGGAGGCGAGGTGAGGGTCGAGTGGAAGCTGTTCGTGGGCGCGGGCGGCTTCCTGGCCGTGACGATGACCACGTACTGGTTCGTCACCTACGAGGAAGCCGGCACCGCCCTGCTCGGGCTGGCCATGGCGGCGGTGCTCATGGTGGGCGGCTGGCTGGCGTTCCAGTCCCAGCGGGTCGGCCTGCGCCCCGAGGACCGTCCCGACGCCACCCCGGCCGACGGTGCCGCCGTGTTGGGCTACTTCCCGTCCTCGAGCATCTGGCCGTTCGTCATCGGCTGCGGGGCGGTCGTGATGGCCGCCGCCCTGGCCTTCGGCGTGTGGCTGGGACTCACCGGCGCGGTGATCGTCGTCGTCGGCGTCGTCGGGTTCGCCGTGGAGGCCAACTCGAAGGCCTGACGCCCCCCACCCCGTGCGTTTGATCCGCGCTCGATGGGTCTGTGAGCCCTAATGGCGCGGATCAAACGACCCGGTGGGTGTGCGCACGATGACTTCGCCCACGGGGCCCTCGGTGGGGTGGGCGCCGGTGCGGGCCAGGCTGCGGCAGACCCCGCGGGTGATCCCGAACGCGACGACGGGCACGACGAACAGCGCCACCCGGAACGTCTGGGTGATGCGCTCGGGCGCGACCTGGAACAGGGCGGCGAGCACGTCGTTGCCGCCGGCGATGAACAGGATCGTGTAGAAGGCCAGGGCGCCGGCGCCGATCGCCGTGCGCACCGGCTTGTCCCGGGGCCGGTCGAGGAGGTTGTGGGGCGCGGTGTCCTTGGTGAACCGCCGTTCGAGGAACGGCCAGAGGTACAAGGCGCCGAAGGTCAGTCCCGGGAGCAGCACGCCGGGGAAGAACGGGTTGGCGACGGTGTGCCCGAAGGCGTGGATCTCCCAGCCGGGCATGATCCGCAGGGCGCCGTCCAGCCAGCCCACGTACCAGTCGGGCTGCGAGCCCGAGGTGGCGGCGGCGGCCGTGTTCGGGTCGTAGGGGCCGTAGAGCCACACCGGGTTGATCTGGGCCAGCCCGGCCAGGCCGGCCAGCACCCCCGCCACCAGGAAGAACAGCGCCGTCGACTTGAGGGCGTAGCTGGGCCACAGGCGGGAGCCCGTGATCGTGTCTTCGGAACGGGCCGGCCC
This sequence comes from Acidimicrobiales bacterium, assembly GCA_050744985.1. Lineage (GTDB taxonomy): Bacteria > Actinomycetota > Acidimicrobiia > Acidimicrobiales > AC-14 > JBOGIC01. Next base: position 143 of record JBOGIC010000038.1, on the reverse strand, counting down.
CGCGAACTGGGTGTGCTTCTGGCGCCAGAGGATGGCCAGGTGGGCGACGAGCAGGCCGACGATCAGCCCCGGCAGCAGCAGCACGTGGAGCACGAAGAAGCGGCTGATGAACTCGGTGGCCGGGAACTCGCCGCCGAAGAACA
>JBOGIC010000037.1:0-2107 GCA_050744985.1 Acidimicrobiales bacterium | reverse complement strand
TGGGACCTGCGGCCGAGCCTGTGGTCGCACTGCTTCCTCATCACCGAGCCGCGGGGCGACAAGCCCGTCGCCGACCTGGCGGTCAGCGAGGTCGTGCTGCACTCGCGCACGGGCGCGTTCCCCGACCCGGCCACCAACGCCGTCGTGAGCGGCCGGCTCGGCTCCTACGACGACCCGACCGTGCACGCCAACGCCGGGCTTATGGCCCTCCGCCTGACCGACGAGCAGGTGGCCGAGGTCGGCGACCGGGCGACGTGGGACTTCAACCGCGACCGCGCCCGCTACAACCTGTGGGACACGCTGGGCATCTGGCAGTCGTACTTCTGGGCCAGCGGATCGGTGGTCAACCCGCTCAACCAGGGTGTGCCCATGTTCTCGTCGGCCTTCGTCGAGTACTGCTTCGAGGCCATCTACCTGGACCTGTCCCCGGGCGCGTCCGAACGCAACAGCGCCCCCGAGCACCTCTGGAACGCCGCCGCCTGGTGGCACGAGGACTTCGCCACCCTCGGCCACGACATGGCCGGCTGCTACGTCGTGCGCGACCGGGGCTGCGCCGTGGCCGACGCCCCCTAGCCCGAAAGCGTTCTTGTAAGGGGGGCTAGAGGATGCGGGGCGTGCCCGGGCGTTGGTGGCGGGTGGTGTGGCCGCCGCTCACGCCCATCCCGGCGGTGAGGCCGGCGGGCCCGCTACCTCCGGACCCGGATCCGGGCCGCGGGCCGAGGCCGAGGCCGAACAGGCCGGTCGGCGGCTCGGGCGGCTCGGGCGGCCAGGGGCGGCGGCGGTTGGGTACGCCGACCAGGGAGAAGCGGTAGGGCGAGCGCCACGAGGCGCCGACCATGAGCAGGCCGAGCACGATCAGGGCGGCGGCCAGCTGGCCCTGGCCCGAGAAGCCACCGCCGGTGCGGGGCAGCGGCGTCACGCTGGTGAGGCGCACGGTGGCCTGGGCGGCGGCGGTGGCGGTCTGGCCCTGGTCGTCGACGACGACGACGGTGACGGTGTCGGTCTGCGAGGCGCCGCCGGCGCCGCGGAAGTCGCCGTCGAAGGCGCACGTGTACGTGTTGCCCGGACCGGGTGCGGCCGCCAGCGTGCCGCCTGTCTGGCACGTGCCCTTGTCGTCGAGGTTGCCGTAGATGTCGTCGACGAGGGACTGGATCGTCACCGGCTCGTTCGACGTGTTGGTGACGACGACGGTGAAGCGGAACGTGCCGCCCGGCTCGGGCCGCACGGACGGGTCGGGCGTCTTGGTGATCGCGACCGTGGGCGCCACGCCGGTCAGCCGGACCGTGGCCTTGGCCGACGCCGTGACCCGCGTGCCCTCGTCGTCCTCGCCGATGACAGTGACCGTGTCGGTCTGGGAGTCCCCCGCCCTGCCGGTGAACTGACCGTCGAAGCTGCACGAGTACGTGCCGCCGTTGGCCGCCAGCAGCGGCGGCGGCGTGATGTCGCAGGTGCCCTTGCCGTCGAGGTTGCCGTAGATGTCGTCGACCAGCGAGACGATCCGGAGCGGCTCGGGCGACGTGTTGGTCACGACCACCGAGAAGGTGAACGTGCCGCCGGGCTCAGGCCGCTCAGTCGGGTTCGGGGTCTTGGTGATCGTGATCGACGGCGCCACGTTGGTGAGCGTGACGGTGGCCCGGGCGTTGGCTGTGGCCGTCTGGTTGAACGGGTTGCGGCCGATGACGGTGACCGTGTCGGTCTGGGTCTGGCCGGCGTTGCCGAAGAAGTCCCCGGGGAACGTGCAGGTGTAGGTGCCGCCGTTGGCCGCCATCGTGGCGCCGATGGCGCAGGTGCCCTTGCCGTTGAGGTCGCCGTAGATGTCGTCGACGAGCGACGTGATCGTCAGCGGCGTCGTCGACGTGTTGGTCACGACGACGGTGAAGTCGAAGCGGCCGCCGGGCTCGGGCCTCGAGGTCGGCATGGGTGTCTTGGTGATCGTGACCGTCGGCATGAGCTGCACCTGCACGGTCTCCATCGGGTCGTTACAGGCGGTGGTCGCCGGCGCCGTGTTGGCGTCACCCGAGTACTCGGCGACCCAGCGGTAGGTGCCGGGCAGGCTCGGCACGAAGCCGGCCGAGATGGCGATGGGCGGGTCGGGCGGCGAGCTCAG
>JBOGIC010000036.1:0-3815 GCA_050744985.1 Acidimicrobiales bacterium | reverse complement strand
CGCGAGAAGGTGCGCCGCCTTGGCCGTCGTAGCGCGGTCGCGGAAGACCCGGCCGGCGACGCCCGCCTTCACCGCCCTTGCGAGGAGTGCGAGCCGGCCCAGGGCAGCGACGCCGTGCGCCGAAATCGGCCCGTGGTACTTCTCCACGTAGAGGTAGTAGCTCCGTCGCACCTGGCGGCCCATCGCGAGGTGCAGCTCGTCCCTCGTGACGGTCTGGTGGTTGTGATGGACGATGGAGGCCTCCGGGCACACGGCCGACTCCCACCCCGCAGCCCACAGACGGTGGGCCAGGTCGATGTCCTCGAAAAACAGGAAGAACCGCGTGTCGAACGGGCCGACGGTGCGGAGCGCGTCCGCCCGCAGGAGCAGGCACGCGCCCCCCAGCCAGAGATGCCCGCGGTCGGTCTCCGTGCAGCCGAGCGCCGCGTGCTTCGGGCGGGCGTCGGCCAGCACCGCCTTCGCCAGGCTCGGGAAACGGAACGAGGAGGGCTGGCGCGAGCCGTCGGTGTTGAAGGTCAGCGGGCCGACCGCCCCCAGCGCCGGGTTGTCGTCGGCATGGCGGACGAGGGCGGCCACACACCCTTCGGCCAGCTGGGTGTCGTTGTTCAGCACCAGCACGTAGCGAGCGGACCCCGACTCGACGACCGGTGCGATCACCTGGTTCTGGTTGGCACCGAACCCGTGGCGGTCACGGTTGCGCATCAGCGTGACATCGGGGAACTGGCCCGCCAGCCGGTCGGCGCTCCCGTCGACCGATGCGTTGTCGACCACCGTGGCGTGCCAGCGCAGGCCCTCGCAGGCGGCCGGTAGGGTCATCAGGCACGCGCGGGTGAGATCGCCGCCGTCGTGGTTCACGACCGACACCTCGACGTCCAGGACCGTCGACGGGTCGTTCACGGGGCCGGAATGGTTGATCCGCCGTACCGTACCGTCACTTCGCCGGGTGCTCCTGCCTAGGACCTGCGAGTGAACTACCGCTCGGAAGACGAGACGCCGGTTCGCGTGAGCCCACTCATCGCGGGGCTCCCTTAGCTGGTCCCGGAATCGGGAAGGCGCGAACCGGCGTCTCGTCTTGCTCTCTTGTTCACTCGCAGGGCCTAACGTCGCCGTCGTGTGCGGCATCGTGGGCATCGTGGGCCACGGCGCGGGCCAGCCCGCGACGGCACGCGGCGCCTTCGTCGAACAGGCCGTGGACGCCCTGCGCCACCGCGGGCCCGATGCCCACGGCGTGGCGCATTTCCCGGCATGCTCGCTGGGGCACACGCGCCTCCGCATCCTCGATCTGACCCCTCAGGGCGACCAGCCCATGACCAACGACGCCAAGACCGTCACGGTGCTCTTCAACGGCGAGATCTACAACTTCGCGGAGCTGCGGGCGGACCTGGAGCGGTCGGGCCACCGGTTCCGCTCGCGGACCGACACCGAGGTGCTCGTCCACCTCTACGAGGACCACGGCGAGCGCCTCGTGGAGCACCTCCACGGCATGTTCGCCTTCGCCGTCTGGGACGAGCCGGCCCAGCGCCTCCTGCTGGGCCGGGACCGCCTCGGCATCAAGCCGCTTTACTACCGCATCGACGGCGCCTCGATCGCGTTCGCGTCGGAGGCCCGCACCCTCGTGCGAGGGAACGACGCAATCGACATCGGGTCGCTCGCCGCCTATCTGCGGCTCGGCTGGGTACCGGGGCCCGAGACGATCTGGAGGGGGGTCCAGGAGCTGCTTCCCGGCCACACGCTGGTCTGGGAGGGCAGCGCTGCCCGGATCCACGCCTACTGGCGCCCACCGGCCATGACCACTCCCCCGGGGGAGGCCCAGGTCGAAGCGCTGTCGGCGGCGCTGGCCCGGGCCGGTCGCAGCCACCTCGTGGCCGATGTCCCGATCGGGCTGTTCCTGTCCTCGGGGGTCGATTCGGCGGTCGTGGCCAGCCTCGCCGGGCACGCGTCGGGAGACATCCACGCCTTCACCGTCGTCGGGGACTGGGCCGACGAGTCCGTCGGCGCCGCCGGGATCGCCGCCCGGTTGGGCCTCCGGCATGACGCGGTCCCGGTCAGCGGCGGCCACGTCCAATCCCGCCTCGACCGGTACTTCGCCGCCATGGACCAACCGACGGTGGACGGTCTCAACACGTGGGTGATCGCCGGAGCGGTGCGTGACGCCGGCATGGTCGTCGCCTTGTCCGGGCTCGGCGGCGACGAGCTGTTCGGCGGCTACTCGACGTTCCGCCACGTCCCCCGGCTGGCCCGGATGGCGCGAACCGCATGGTGGCTGCCGGACTGGGTCGCCGGGGCGCCGGAAGCGGCCCTGGGACGGGTGGGGCGCACCGCGCACTCCCGGGCGCGGCGGGCCAGTGAAGTCCTCACCTCGGACGGGTGGGAAGCGGCCTACGCCGCCGTCCGTGGGCACTTCGGGGCGCGGGAGCTGCAGCGGTTGTGGCCACCGGGGGGGTCATTCTCCCACCGCTCGATGATCCGGAATCGCGACGCCGAGGCTCGCATCCGGTCGCATGCCGTCTACGGGCTCGAGGTGGGCAACTACCTCCCCTTCCAGCTCCTCCGCGACACCGACGTGATGAGCATGGCCTACGGCCTGGAGGTACGGGTGCCGCTGCTCGACGACGGCGTCGTGGAGGTGGCCCTGGCCTCCCCGGGCGTGGGCGGCCGGCCGTCGAGCAAGCACAGCCTGGTCGAGGCGGCCGATGCCGATCTGGTCGACCTGGTCCTCCAGCCGAAGAAGACCTTCACGCTGCCGATCGGCGACTGGATGCGCGGCCCGCTGCGCGACGAGGCGTTCGACTCGCTGGTGGCGCTCGGCGAATCCGACCTGGGCTTCGACCGCCGCGAGCTCACGGCGGTGTGGGACGGGTTCCGAGAAGGCCGAGTCGGCGGGAAGGCAATGTGGGGCTTGGTCGTACTCGCCCGGTGGCGCGAGTCCGCCCGTGCCGTCGCGGCCGCCTGATGGCCGACGCCGAGGACGCAGCCTTCGTGCCCCTGATGCTGGGCGGCGACTGGCATCACGACCGCCCCGGCGGGCTGAACCGCTACGTCGCCGATCTCGCCGCGGCCCTGCGCCGAGACGGCATCCGCACCCGGGCCACCGTCGTCGGCCCGGCCGCGAACGCTCCGGTGGGAACGGTGGCCGCGTCCTCGGCGAGACAGTTCCTGCCCGTGCGCCTCTGGTCGTACGCGCGGGCCGCGGGGCGCCTGGCCGGCGAGGTCGACCTCGTCGACGCCCATTTCGCCCTCTACGCCGGCGCGCCGACCGTCGCCGGGCGATTGCGCCGGCTCCCGTTGGTGGTGCATTTCCAGGGCCCATGGGCCGACGAGGACTTCGCCGCGGGCACCCTGCGGCGCGCTCGGGTCCGAGCCAAACGGTTGACCGAGCTCGCCGTGTACCGGCGCGCCGCCGCGTTCGTCACGCTCTCAGCGGCGTTCAAGCGGATCCTCGTCGAGCGCTACGGCGTCGCGCCGTGGGACGTCCATGTCATCCCGCCGGGCGTCGACCTCGGGACCTTCCGGCCCGGCGACCCCGAATCGGCCCGGCGGCGCGTCGGCGTGGACGGCCGCGGACCGGTGGTCGTGACCGTGCGGCGGCTCGTCCCCCGCATGGGACTCGACGTGCTCCTCGATGCGTGGGCAACCATCGACCCGGGCCTGGGCGCCCGGTTGCTCATCGTCGGCGAAGGGCCCGAGCGTTCGCCGCTCCACGCGAAGGCGGAGGCGATGGGCCTGTCGAGCTCGGTACGGTTCCTCGGGCGGGTCGACGAGGACCTTCTCGTGGCGTGTTACCAGGCGGCGGACGTGTCGGTGGTGCCATCGGT
>JBOGIC010000035.1:0-5655 GCA_050744985.1 Acidimicrobiales bacterium | reverse complement strand
GTTCCAGGGGACCGTCGAGGGGCTGCGGGCCAGCGACACGCTCACCGGGCGGCACCTGGACGACCGGGCCTCGTTGAAGCCGTCGGTGCGGACACCGTCGGGAGTGCTGGAGGTCCGCGGCGCCAGCACCCACAACCTGCAGGACCTCGATGTCGACCTACCGCTCGGCGTGCTGGTGGTGGTGACCGGCGTGGCCGGGTCGGGAAAGAGCTCACTGATCGACGGCTCGCTGTCGGGGCGGGACGGAGTGGTGTCGGTCGACCAGGCAGCGATCAAGGGCTCGCGGCGGAGCAACCCGGCGACCTACACCGGACTGCTCGACCCGATCCGCAAGGCGTTCGCCAAGGCCAACGGCGTGAAGCCGGCGCTGTTCAGCGCCAACTCCGAGGGCGCCTGTCCCGGCTGCAACGGCGCCGGCGTCATCTACACCGACCTGGCGACGATGGCCGGCGTCGCGACCACCTGCGAGGAGTGCGAGGGGAAGCGGTTCCAGGCCTCGGTGCTCGAATATCACCTCGGGGGGCGCGACATCAGCGAGGTGCTGGCGATGTCGGTGAACCAGGCCGAGGAGTTCTTCGCCGCCGGCGAGGCGCGGACGCCGGCCGCCCACGCCATCCTCGAACGGCTCGCCGACGTCGGGCTCGGCTATCTCAGCCTGGGCCAGCCGCTCACGACGCTGTCAGGCGGCGAGCGGCAGCGGCTCAAGCTCGCCACCCGCATGGCCGAGAAGGGCGGCGTCTACGTCCTCGACGAGCCGACGACCGGCCTGCACCTCGCCGACGTCGAGCAGCTCCTCGGCCTGCTCGACCGCCTCGTCGACTCCGGCAAGTCGGTCAACGACATCGAGCACCATCAGGCGGTCATGGCGCACGCCGACTGGATCATCGACCTCGGCCCCGGTGCCGGCCACGACGGCGGCCGCATCGTCTTCGAGGGCACACCCGCCGACCTCGTCGCCGCCCGCTCCACCCTCACCGGCCAGCACCTCGCGGCCTACGTCGGCAGCTGACCCCAGGCCCTGGCCGCAGACGTCGGTCCGCTGTCGCGAAGGCGCTTGTGGGGTCAGGCACCAGGGCGGCTCGACGGCGTCCTCCGCGCGATCCTGGGGCTGCCTCGTGCGCCGCCCTCAGGGCGTTTCGGGGCCAAGGCCGCGTCCCGGCGCTCAACGTTGTCGCCCACAACCTCGCCCGCTGGACGAGCCGCATCGGCTTCGGACGCTGCTGACCACCGACACCCCGCGCCGGCGCCATCTGCGTGGGCGGCCCACTGCAGCTCCGCGGTCGCTTCAGCGAGCCGTGGCCTTGCCCGCCCCCTCAGCGGCCTGGGGTGGCGCCGCGCCCCCTCGTCGGCTGCTATGACCCACCCGAAACCGGTCATTGGTGGTGCTCCACAGCCGAGGATTCCGGAGGCGAGCTGACGCCTCCTCCTGCCCTTATTGTTCGTTGGCGGGTCTCAAGCGCGGCCGCAATCGCAAGCCGACGGACAACGGGCCCGTCGGGAAACCTGAAGAGCGCGACGAACGTAGCAGTAGATCCCCTGTTGCAGCGCCGGCGGATCACCGCTGCGCAAGGCACACGGATACCTCGTTTTGCTCGTTCCTCGGACCTTGCCCGTGGTCCTGGCGAGGAATCCGTCGTGCTGTCAACCTCGCCGGGCAGGAGCATCTCGATGAGGAGGCAGGATGTGCTGGCCCCCAGAGCGGCGCCCTCGGCGCCAGAATGGATACCACCGAGCCGCGGGACGATCGGTGGCCGCCGTCTCGACGAGGTCTGGATGGGCAGAAAACCGCGATTGGTCGATCCCGGCGAGTCCCCGATGCACGCGTTTGCCCGGATCGTCATCGACCGGCGCCGGGAGCTCGGGATGTCCCGCGAGTGCTTTGCCCGGCGGATCAGCTACGGCGCCACCTACGTCCGCGAAGTCGAGCTCGGGCGGAAGCTGCCGCCCCGTGCGACCGCGATGGCCATGGCCAACGCGCTCGGACTCGAGCACGAGGATGTCCTCGCGGCATGGGACCGTGCGGCGGGCTCGATCGGCCGTGAGGGGGCGGCTCCGGTGACCGTCCCGCCGGACCCGGATTCGGACGGCACAGAGGTGCCGGATGCACCCCGACGAGGCAGGTTCGCCGCCGACGGCCGCAACCGCTCCGAAGTCGGGCCCGCGATCTGCCGACGCCTGGCAGCCTCTCGCCCTCGGTGCGATCGGCCTGGCTGCCATTGTGGTGGCGGTCGTCCTCTTCGCCGCGTTCGGGCGGCCATCGACCGAGCACGAGACGGCGACACCGGCGTCCCCGCCGACAACGCCACCGCCGTCCCCGCCGACAACGCCATCGGCGGACAGGACGGCCTCCTACGGCCACAACTTCGACGGTGCGCGGACGTGGCCCCAATCGAACGACGCGCTCGCCACCTACGCGTACGTCGACGGCCAGTATCAGGTGGCCGTCCGAGCCCGCGATTCCGACTACTTCGCGCGCGCACCCAGCCCGGAGCTCTGGCGCACCGTCCGTGTCGAGGTCGACGCGACCAAAATGTCGGACGCCACGGCGGTCTACGGAGCCAGCTGCCGGATGGCGTCGGGCGCCAAGCCTGCGCATTACGTCGGCGTGGTCTCGTCGACCGCTCGGGGAACGACTTCGCGCACGGCCCGGTCGTCCTTGCCCTGAGCGTCAACGGCGTCAAGCTCGCCGATGCGCTTGACTCCGACGGTCTTGCGGCGGGGAGCGTCGGTCTCTCGGTCTCCGCGTTTTCGGATCCGGTGGACATCCGGTTCGACAACTTCGCCGCCAACGGGCGGTTCGTCTCGGCCGCGCCGCCGACAACTATCCCGCCGACAACCAGCCCGCCGACAACGCGCGCCCCGACCACTACGGCTGCGGCGGCAAGCACGGGCCCAAGGCTCGTCGCCCAGCTCACCGAGGTCTACGACTTCCCCGGGCCCCCGGACAAGGGCACGGTGACGCTCACGCCGAACGAGGCGAAGGGCGAGATCTGCTACGAGCTGAAGCTCCGAGAGACCGACAAGCCCACCGCCACGCACATTCACGAAGGTGTGCCCGGCAGCTCGGTCGAGCTGCATCCGCCGATCGGCACGCCGGGCAGACCTCGGGCACCCCCGGGGCGGGTCGCGGCGGCTACGCAGTTGCCACGGGCTGTGAGCCGGTCGATCGCGAAATCATCCAGCGTTTGCTCGCAAACCCCGGCGCGTTCTACCTCGAGGTCCACACCAGCCAGGCGCCCAACGGTGCCGCGCGGGGCGAGGTCGGCACGTAGCGCGCATTGATCAAGAATCACTCGCGTCGCCGGGAAGCCTTCGCAATATATCGCTTGACAATATATCATAACCTGACATAGTTGAGCTGGTGACCGACGATCCCTCTTCCTTCCTCCCACTGTCCCAGGCGCAGTTCCAAGTACTGGTTGCCCTGACCGAAGGAGAGCGACACGGGTACGCCATCATGCAAGCCGTCGAGAAGTCTTCGGGCGGAATCGTTCGCATGGGCCCTGCGAGTCTGTACGGAACGCTGAAGCGACTCGTCGACCAAGGTTGGGCCGAAGAATTGGAGCGGCGGCCTGTTCCCGATGACGACCAACGTCGGAGGTACTACCGGCTCACAGGTCTGGGCGAGCGGGTGTGCTCGGCCGAGGCCGATCGCCTCGCCAGCCTCGTGCGGATCACACGCCGCAACCTGAGCCCGGGGATGGCCTGACCGTGTCGGCTCATCGTGTCTACCGCTCGCTGCTCCACTTGTACCCGGTGAAGTTCCGAGCTCGCTATGGCGACGATCTCGTCCAGCACTTCGCTGATCTCGTCGCCGACCGGGGCGCGTGGGCGGCAGGGACCCGAACTGGCATCGACCTGGTGTCACAGTGCCCCGCTACCGACTGGAGAGCGTCATGAACGAACAACACAGCGCGACGACGATCAACATCGTGGTCGCCGTCCTCGTGAGTGGTGCGGTAGTGAGCGTTCTCACCGGGCTGTACCCAGGGCTGGTGTTGTTCGCCGTGGCACTCGGGCTCGCCGTCGGGCAACGCGGCAAGCTCGCCCGGGCAATCCGCACTCCAGACTCGAACCGGCGACGTCGCCGATTCGTGATCGCTGCGGTTCTCGCGATCGTTTCCGCGGCCTCATACGCGAGCTTCGTGCTGCTCATCGGTGAGGAGTGGACGTTCAGGGAGACATTGCTGGCCGCCGTTGGGACGCCGGCCATGGTGGGCGCGCCCCTGTTCCTCATCGTCGCGCTGCTCACGCCGAAATCACCGAAACACCGCTCTGCCCCCGCGACCTCGTGACGTCGACCTGCCCCCGTGCAGCCGCGGCGCCTGCTCCTGTTCGGCATCGGGCTTGGACTCGTCCTGCTTGCGGTTCTGGTGCGGCAACTCGGGGTGCCGTTAAGGAACGTGGCACCAAGGGACAAGTAGCCGAGTGACAGCCCAGCCTCGTCCGGTCACGAGTTACGAATGATGCGTACCGCCGGCCCGACGAACCCGCGAGGAGGTCGTGGGAGGGCTGTGTGAACTCAAGAGACCGGCGGTTCCGCACTCCATGCATAATGGCTCTCCTACCAGTCAAGGGCAGGGCGTCCTCGTCGACGCAATCACTCGTTGCTGAGGGCGCGCCGACACCCGATCTGGGACGTTGCTCGTGGCCTGGCTTGTTCAGCGGCGAGTTCCATTCGGGCGTCGGCTTCAAGCTGGCCAGGCGCGCCGAGTGATCATCTCCGGCGGTTGGGACTCGTCGGCGAGCGAGACCCTGACGAGTCCGGCGAAGGGCGACGCGTATGGCTCGGTGTCGCCGCGCTCGATGGCGCGGACCAGCAACTCACAGCACGCCCGCGTAGCGGTCGCACCGATGCCCGCCGCCACGATACGGACACCTTCCGACGTTGCGCACTTGGCCAGCAGCCCGTAGTCGAACGTGGCGTCGCGCTCCCAGCGCTCCCCGGTCTCCCTCTCGATGATCACGTCGTCTGCCGCGTTGAACTGGAAGGGACAATCGCGCTCGGTCAGCACCGCGTCGCTGATGAGGTTGGCACGTTTGCTCCGAGTAGCACGAGGTCCGCGTCCCAATACCCCGGACGGAACTCGTCGGCGGCCACCGATTGCAGACCGGTGTGCTTTCCGGCGCGGTACAGCAAACCCTGGATGCGCGCCAGATCTTGGGCGTCCCGCACGGTCGTCGCGGAGATCCGCCCTTCCGCCAGCCGGATGAGCCGACCGACCTGGTCGTAGAGCTGCCACGCGGGATGGCTCGAGTACACGAGGTACGCCCGGCGGCGATTGTCAACCAGGCCTTCGAGAACCCTCCGCGCTGAATCGGTCGGGTCCTGTGGCCCGAATGTGTCGCCGGGGTACGCGGCTGCGGCCGGCTCCGGATCGCGTTCCGTCCGCGCTGACATCAGCCTGCGCAAGGCGCTGACACGTCGGCTGCGTTCCCGCTGACATTCCGACGGCGCATGACATCGAGCGTGGCCATCCCGTCTAAACGCGAGCGAATAACGCCTGCATATCCGGGGATAACACGGGTTCTCTGGAGCGCGCGTCGCATCGTTGCTGGTCATGGCCAGTCTTGGCGTCGAGGACATGTCGCCGAGGAACGAGTCAGGAGCGCCTAGGGATCGCAGCACGCGCGACGCACCGAGCTGGCGGGCGA
>JBOGIC010000034.1:0-9273 GCA_050744985.1 Acidimicrobiales bacterium | reverse complement strand
CGCCTCCGGTGGCAGCACCTACGGTCGTGGCACCGCCGGTGGTTGCGACCGGGCCCGTTCCCGCACCCCCGTCCATCGCGTCGGTGATCGCGGCCGCCGCGCAGGCGCAGGTGGCCGCCGACAGCGTCGTCATCGCGCCGGCGACCCGTGAGGTCGAGGGGTGGTCGGTGCGCTCGGTGCGGCCGGAGCCTCCATCGGCGCCGAGCCCGACGGTGATCGTCGCCGTCGCCTTCGTCGGCTTGGCGGTCGTCTTCGGCGCCCGGGCCCGCTTGGAGGCCGGTGGGAAATGGCCGATTCTGAAAAGTGGCCGACCGCTCAGCGCGACAACATGCAGGTCAGAGCCTCGCGCTTCCAACGCTGAGAGTGTCATTTGGAGAAAGACACCAGCCTCCTAGGGCGAGCGCGCGGCGCCGTCAGCGCAGGGCGCGCTCGGCCTCGGGGTTGCCCTGGGCGATCTCGAGGAGCGCGGAGTACAGGCGGTCGATCCGCTTGCTCGCCGACTCGATCTTCTGCAGCCGGGACTCGAGCCCGTGGAGGCGCTCGTCGAGGTCGGACTTCTCCTGCCACGCGGCGAGGTCGGCGACGGCCCGCCCCAGCTCCCGGCGGAGGTCGAGCACCGATGCCTCGTGCGGGTTGATCCGCTCGAGGCTCTCCGCCGTGGTGGCGGCCCGCGCGGCGACGAACTCGGCGACGGCGTCGAGCTCGCGGTAGAGGCCGTCGAGATCGACCGGGCTGCCGGGCGTTTCGGGCACGAGCCGGTCGGCCTGGCGGCGCACCTCGGCCTCGACCGCCGAGGGGATACGCACCTCGAGGCCGGACAACTGCTGCTGCACGACCGCGAGTTGGCGGCGGACCTCCTCGATCTCCTGGACCGCCGGCGAGATGACCGGTCTCGGCGCCGGAGGCGGGGGAACGGGAGCGGGCGGGGGAGCGGTCGCCGCGCCCGACACCAACTGGTCGACGGCGCGCCCGAGGTTGGCGACCTTCAGCGGGAGGGCGTCGAGCTGGCGGAGGCGCTCCTCGAGGGCGTCGATCCGCCCCTGGGTCTCAGCCGCGCTCTCCCGCAGCCGGCGTTCGAGGCGCTTCTCGATGTCGGGACCGGGCGACGGCGGTCGTTCCGCGCGCCGGTCGGACTCGATGACGTCGAGGCGCGCTTCGACCATGCCCAGCCGGGTCGACAGCCGGCTGAAGGCGCGACCACATTCCTCCACGGCCGCCGTGACCCACTCGAGCCCCTGGCGCAGGCCTGCGGCCATCTCGGCGTCGTGGGGCCGCGACGGTGGCGCTTCGTCGGCTCCGACGCCGGGGCTGGGTGCGCCGAGGCCCAGAGCCGGGTGCACCGCCGCCGGCTCGCCGACCACGGCGTAGAACTCCTCGTCCGACGCATCGTCGTCCGGCACCGGGTCGCGACGCCACGGACCGGATTCGGGAGACTTCTGGGCCTGCTTCCACGCCTTGATGCGTCGAAGGGTATCGGAGCCGATTGCGGGGTGACAACGCGCCATCCTGGAACGTTGTTCCCAATTTGTAACGATGTTATGATAGAGGGGTGAGTCGGAAGGCGGCCGCCGGAACACCCTACGGGCGGGCCTACGCCGAGGGCCGTGAGGCCCAACGGCGGCTCGTCCTCGACACGGCCAGCGCGCTGCTCGAGCGCGACGGGCCGGAGGCGCTGACGATGCGGCGCATCGCCGGCGAGCTGGGCTGCTCGACGAGCGTCCTGTACACGATGTTCGGCGGGAAGGCCGGCGTCGCCGAGGGCCTGTGGTGTGAGGGCTTCGAACGCCTCCACGCCGCGCTGTCAGCAGCGGCGGCGGCGGCGGGAAGCGCCGACCCTCTGGCCCGGTTGGCGGCCATGGGCCGGGCGTACCGGGAGAGCGCGCGGGCCGACCGCTCGTACTACGCCGTCATGTTCCAGCGCTCGATCCCCGGGTTCGCGCCGTCACCTGAAGCCCGCGCCGTGAGCCTGCGCCCGCTGCAGCTGCTCGTCGACGCCGTTACCGCGTGCATGGAGGCCGGCGTGTTCCGCTCCGCCGACCCGGGCTACGTGGCCCGGGTGTTGTGGGCGGCATCGCACGGCTCCGTCAGCCTCGAGCTCGCCGGCTACGAGGGCGCGGAAGACAGGGCCGGCGCACGCTACGACGACCTGCTGGCGGCGGCGGCGTCGTGGTTCATGGTGGACGGCGGGCGCCGGTCCGACGTACCCGTCCGAGAGTGAAGGAGCGAGGCGATGTCGAGCGAGACGATCCGGGCCGCCGGTGTGCTCTTCGTGGTCTTCCCGACGGTGGTCTTCGGCGGCGCGAGCCTGCTGTGGCACTGGATCACCCGGCAGACCGACTACTACGACCATCCGCTGCGTCGCAGCCTCTGGCGGGCCGGCCATGCCCACGCCGGCGTGCTGCTGCTGCTCTCGCTGATCGCGCTGCTGTTCGTCGACCACGCCGCCCTCGGGGGCGGGTGGAAGCAGGTCGTCCGCACGGCCATCCCGGCGGCGGCATTGCTGCTGCCGATCGCGTTCTTCCTGTCGATCGCCCGTCCCGATGCCGAGCGACCGAACGGGCTCATCAACCTGGCCTACGTTGGAGCCGGCTGCCTCACGCTCGGGCTGTTCACCCTCGGGGTGGGCCTGCTCCGCGCCGCATAGGAGGTCGATAGGGTGAAGCCGATGTCCGCCGTGGACTTCCAGCTCGAAGACCTGGAGCAGTACCGCCGTGAGCTGACCGGCTACTGCTACCGCATGCTCGGCTCGGCGTTCGAGTCCGACGACGCCGTCCAGGAGACCATGCTTCGCGCCTGGAAGAACTTCGACACCTTCGAGGGCCGCTCCGCCGTCCGCTCGTGGCTGTACCGCATCGCGACCAACGTCTGCCTCGACATGCTCCGGAGCCGGCAGCGACGGGCGCTCGCGATGGACCTCGGGCCTTCCTCGCCGGCGGACGCGTTCACCGGCGCGACCCGCCCCGAGGAGGCCTGGATGACCCCGATCCCCGACGACCGGGTACTGCCCGAGGGCGACCCGGCCGACCTCGCCGAAGCGCGCGAGTCCATCCGCCTGGCGTTCGTGACCGCCCTGCAGTGCCTGCCACCGCGCCAGCGCGCGGTGCTCATCCTGCGGGAGGTGCTGCACTGGCACGCGTCGGAGGTGGCCGAGCTCCTCGACACCACCGTGGCGTCAGTCAACAGCGCGCTGCAGCGGGCACGGGCGACGCTCTCGACGCGTGACACCGGGACCGACCAGACCGACGCCGTAGGGGCCGAGCAGCAGGAGTTGCTGGCCCGCTACGTCGACGCCTTCGAGCGCTACGACATCACGTCGCTCGTCGCCCTGCTCCGCGACGATGCCGTGATGTCGATGCCGCCCTACGACTTCTGGTTGCGGGGACCGGTCGAGATGGGCCGCTGGTTCCTCGGGAACGGCATCGGGTGCGAGGGCTCCCGCCTCATCCGCGTCGCCGCCAACGGCATGGCCGGGTACGCCTCCTACAAGGCCGATCCGGATGGCGGCCACAAGCCGTGGTCGATCCAGCTCATCGAGGTGTCAGGCGACCGGATTGTCGGCCACCACAACTTTCTCGACACCAGCCTGTTCGCCTTCTTCGGGCTGCCCCCGCGCCTCCCCGCCGAGTAGGCAGCCGGCCAGCCCGATCAGGCGGAGGAGGCCGGACAGGTCGCCGTCGACCTCGCGCAGCCACATGGTCAGGCCCAGGCGCTGGGCGAGGAGCGCAAGCCGCGCCAGCCCGTCCACCATGGCCAGGTCGGGACGGGCGCAGCCGTGCAGCGTCCAGGTGGCGACCTCCTCGTCGTCCCGCATGAGTACGACCACGGCGCGGCTGACCTCATCCATACGGAGGTAGGACGAGCCCGCTCGCGAAAAGTCATCGTGGCCGCGATGAGTCTGCGCCGCCGCAGCCGTCGGATGGGCATGACGCACACAACCCCCGCCATTGCCGCCCGAGGCCTCGTGAAGGCCTTCGGCGAGAACCGTGCGGTGGACGGCATCGACCTGACCGTCCCCCGAGGCGCCGTCTACGGCGTGCTCGGCCCGAACGGCGCCGGCAAGACGACCACGACGTGCGGGCCTCGGTGAGCCTCACGGGCCAGTTCGCCTCCGTCGACGAGGACCTCAGCGGGCGGGAGAACCTCCTGCTGATCGGTCGCCTCCTCGGCCTGGGGCGGCGGGCGGCCAAGGCCCGCGCCACCGAGCTGCTCGAGGCCTTCGGCCTGACCCGAGAGGCCGACCGTCTGGTGAAGGAGTACTCGGGAGGCATGCGCCGGCGGCTCGACATCGCCGCCAGCATCGTCGCCACCCCGGCCGTGCTGTTCCTCGACGAGCCGACCACCGGGCTCGACCCCCGCAGCCGCAACCAGGTCTGGGAGATCGTGCGGGTGCTCGTCGAGGGCACGACCGTGCTGCTGACGACGCAGTACCTCGAGGAGGCCGACCAGCTGGCCGACCGCATCGCCATCATCGACCACGGACGGGTGATCGCGGAGGGGACTCCCGGCGAGCTCAAGGCGCTTGTCGGAGCCGGCTCGCTGCACGTCTGCCTGAGCGACCCCGCCGACCGGGCCCGGGCCGAGGTGGTGCTCGGCCCCGACTGCGAGCTCGGGACCGACCCGCGGGTGCTGGTCGTGCGCGACGCCGAGCAGGAGCAGGCGTCCGACGCCCTGGGCCGGCTGGCCCGGGCCGGCATCGGCGTCGCCGAGCTGACCTTCGGACAGCCCAGCCTGGACGAGGTGTTCCTCGCCCTGACCGGGCGTCCGGCCGAGACCGCCACGACTGACGAGGAGGAAGCGGCATGAGCCTCATGACCACCACCCCCGAGCCCGTGATCAGCGACGCCTCGCTGCGTTCCGCCCTCGCCGGCTCGGCGACGGTCGAGCAGCCGTCGCCGGCATCCGCATCCCTGGCCTTCGCGTGGCGGGCGCTGCTCAAGATCAAGCACGTGCCGATGCAGCTGTTCGACGTGACGGCCTTCCCGATCATGTTCGTGCTGCTGTACACGTACCTGTTCGGCGGCGCCCTCGCCGGGTCGCCCCGTGAGTACCTGCAGCTGCTGCTGCCCGGGATCATGGTCATGACCGTGTCCTGGATCACCATGTACACCGGTCAGAACCTCAACACCGACATCCACAAGGGCGTGTTCGACCGGTTCCGGTCACTGCCGATCTGGCGGCCGGCGCTGCTGGTCGGGATGCTGATCGCCGACGCCGCCCGCTACTGCCTGGCGGCGGGCGTCATCCTCAGCGTCGGGATCGTGCTCGGGTTCCGCCCCGAGGCCGGGCCGGTGGGCGTGCTCCTGGCCGTCGCCCTGCTGCTGGTGTTCGCGTTCAGCCTGTCGTGGGTGTGGACCGCCGTGGGACTGAAGATGCCGACGCCCGAGGCGGTCATGCAGATGAGCATGACGATCCTGTTCCCGCTGACCTTCGCCAGCAACGTGTTCGTCGACCCGTCGACGATGCCGGGGTGGGTGCAGGCGTTCGTCCGGGCCAACCCCATCTCGCACCTCGCCTCGGCCGCCCGTGGGCTCATCCACGGCACCCCGGCCGGTGGCGACATCGTGTGGGTGCTGGTGTGGAGCGTCGCCCTGATCGCCGTCTTCGCCCCGCTCAGCATGCGCCTGTACAACGCCGAGCGGTAGGGCTGGGAGACTCCACGCCGTGGAGGTCGCCATTCTCGTCTTCGACGGCATCACGGCCCTCGACGCGGTCGGCCCCTACGAAGTGCTGGGCTGGCTCCCGTCGTCGGACGTGCGGCTCGTGGGCGTGACGCCCGGACCGAAGCGCACGGCGCAGGGGACGCTGGCCCTGACGGCCGACTACGCCCTCGACGACGTGCCGATGCCCGACATCGTCGTGGTGCCGGGTGGCCCGGGCGAGCAGGCGCTGCGCACCGACGCCCTGGTGGTCGACTGGCTGCGGACGGCCCACGCCACGACCCGGTGGACGACGTCGGTCTGCACCGGCGCGTGCACGCTGGCGGCCGCCGGGCTACTGGACGGCGTGGAGGCCACGACGCACTGGGCGTCGATGGAGGCGCTGGCCTCGCTCGGCGCCGTACCCGTGTCGGAACGCTGGGTACAGCGGGGCCGGATCGTCACTGCCGCCGGCGTGTCGGCCGGCATCGACATGGCGCTGCACCTCGTCGCCCTCGAGGCGGGCGCCGACCGGGCCCAGCTCGCCCAGCTCATCCTCGAGTACGACCCGCAGCCGCCGTTCGACTCCGGATCACCGGCGAAGGCGCCGCCCGAGCTACTGGCGTTCCTGCAGGAGCGGATGGCTCGCCGCTAGCGGTGACGCTAACCGTCGGCCGTCGGGCCGCGGTCGGGGCCGGTGTCGCCGCCGGCGGCGGCCGTGGCCAGGCGCCCCACGTAGTGGTTCCAGCCATGGACATGCTGCGGCACCGTCTCGTCGGGCAGGTCACGGTGCACCAGGCGGACACGGGTCTTGGTGTCCTCGGGATGCAACGAGATCTCGACGGTGCTCGAGCCCGGAGGCACGGGGTTGTCGGGAGCGTCCCAGCCGAAGGTGAACACGACCTTCTCGTTGGGCACGACCTCGATGAACTCACCCATCGCCGGGAACTGGCCGGCGACGAGCACCTTGTAGGTGCCGCCGGGCCGCGGGTCGAGCTCGGCCTCGGTGCCCATCCATCGCACCTGCTGCTCGGTCTGCGTCAGTAGCCCGAAGATCGTCTCGGGGCTCGCGTCGACCACGATCTCGTGCACCAGCTCGGCCATCAGCGCCTCTCCTTGTCTCGTTCGTCCGCCTCTGCGGCATCGCGCAGGTGCGCCAGTCGGTCGGTCCAGAAGTCGTCGAGGAACCGGTGCAGGTCCTCGATCGTGTCGCGACGGGCGAGGTAGAGCCGCCGCGTGCCGTCGCGCCGTTCGCTCACCAGCCCGGCGTCTTTGAGCACGCGCAGGTGTTGGGAGATCGCCGGGCGCGTGACGGCGAAGTGGGCGGCGATGGTGCCGGCGGGGAGCTCCTCGTCGCGCACCAGCCGCAGGATCGCCCGGCGCCGGGGATCGGCGATGGCCCGGAGCGCGGCGTCCATGGCGTGTAGTGTAAGGTTAAACTTACGTAAGAGTCAACTGACGTTTGAGGAGCCGGGCGGCGGCGGTGACCGTGTCGGGCTCGTGGCCGGGCGTTGCCCGAAGGAGCCGCCAGCCGGCGGCGACGATGCGGTTGCCGCGCGCCCGGTCGCTGTCGAACGGGCGCCGCCCGCCGTGCCACCGGAACGAGTCGAGCTCGATGGCGATGCGGGCGTCCGGGTAGGCAAGGTCGATGCGAGCGTGGGCGTCGAGGATCCAGTGCTGGCGCACGGGGTGGGGCAAGCCGGCGGCGAGGAGCGCCCGGACCACCCGCATCTCGACCGCCATCTGGGCCTCGCCGTCGCCCTGCCAGGCCGCCAGCACCGTCGCCAGTGCGACGGTCGTGGGCTCGACGCGGTCGAGGCGCACCAGCCGCCGGCACAACACGTCGTCGACCGCCTCTTCGAGAAGTTGCTCGCCGACGACGCGGGACAAGTCGGACAGCATGCGGGCCGGCGGGGTCACGGGCACGCCGTCGCGGACCGAGCGCGGCTTCACCGACGACCGGTGCACCCGGGCCAGCGGGTTCCGCGCGCCGCGGCCCGGCGGCACCGTGATCTCGACCCGCCCGGGCCGGAACCCCGACACGCCGAACAGCACCGCCGCCGCCCTGTGCGACACGACGGCGTGCGGCTGGGCGATGAGGCACGCCGCCAGTGCGCGCTGCTCCCACGTGACCCGCACGCCCGCCAGCCGGTACACGCCCGCTCCGACGCGGACCCAGCGACCGCTCTCGAGCCGATGGCGAATCGCGTCAACCGAAGCGATCTCGAGGGCCTGCGCGCGGGTGATCAGCCCGCGCTGGCGGGCGAAGCTGACGGCGAAGAGCTGGTCGATCATGCTCCAAACATAATGGGATGCTATGACAGTGTGCAGAAAAGGGTGCTATAGCCCTCTTTCTGCACACTCGAGCACCGGGCGGCTGGAATCGGCGTACATGGCCCGGATGACCTCCTCGATGTCGGGCTCCTCGACGGTGAGGTCGCGGATGTCGGCGAGGGCGGCGACGTCGGCGACGACCTCGGCGGCGGTGGCGGTGTCGCGGCGGAACCGGATCCAGTGGCGCGGGCCGTCGGAGCGGACGAGGGTGGCGCGGGGGAGCGGCGGCAGGGCGCCGGGCGTGGCCAGGTCGACGACGAGGGTGCGGTAGGGCGCGTAGCGGGCGCGCACGTCGTCGACCGTGCCGTCGTGGACGATCCGCCCGTGGTCGACGACGACCAGGCGCGGGCAGAGCCGTTCGACGTCGTCGAGGTCATGGGTGGTGAGGACGACCGTGACGCCGCGCTCGACGTTCACCTGGGTGAGGAAGTCCCGCACGCGCTGCTTGCTGACGACGTCGAGGCCGATGGTCGGCTCGTCGAGGTACAGGACCGACGGGTCGTGGAGCAGGGCGGCGGTGATCTCGCCCCGCATCCGCTGGCCCAGCGACAGTTGCCGCACCGGCGTGGCGAGGAACTCGCCGAGGTCGAGCAGGTCGATGAACCCGGCCAGGTTCGTGCGGTGACGGTCGGCGGGCACCCGGTAGACGTGGCGCAGGAGGTCGAACGAGTCCGCGAGAGGAAGGTCCCACCACAGCTGCGTGCGCTGCCCGAACACGACACCCACCCGCCGGGCCGTCGCGATGCGGTGGCGCTGCGGGTCGAGGCCGGCGACGCGCACCTGCCCTGCGGTCGGCACGAGGATGCCCGTGAGCATCTTGATCGTGGTCGACTTGCCGGCGCCGTTGGGCCCGATGAGCCCGACCATCTCGCCCGCTTCGACCGTCAGCGAGATCGAGTCGACGGCCCGCACGATCCGTCGCTCGCGGCGCAGGCGGCCGGCCCGGGTGCGCAGGACGAAGTCCTTCGTCACGTCGACCAGCTCGATGGCGACTGCCGTCATGTTCAGCTCCCCGTGCTTCGGTAGTGGCGGATGCCGGAGCGCCACGCGGTCGCCGCCAGCCCGCACAGGGCGAGGGCGACGAAGGGCGAGGCGAAGCGGGCCCATCCCGGCAGCCCCGTGGCGTCAGGTCGACCGAGCAGCCACGTCACCGGCAGGTAGCTGACGAAGGCCAGTGGGATGATCACCGCCAGCCGGCGCAGCCCGGGCGTGAACACGTCGAGCGGGTACTGGCTCAGGAAGGCGCCGCCGTAGGTGACGGTGTTGGTCAGCTCCTGGGTGTCGACGGTCCAGAACGCCATCG
>JBOGIC010000033.1:0-4170 GCA_050744985.1 Acidimicrobiales bacterium | reverse complement strand
GCTTCAGCCGGGCCGACTTCGCCCAGCTCTACCTCCCGCCGCTCATGGACCCCGTCTACGGCTACCAGGCCGTCAACGTCGAGGCGCAGGTGCGCAACCCGAGCTCGTTCCTGCAGTGGATCCAACGCGCGCTACAGGTGCGCAAGGCCCATCACGACGTGTTCGGGATGGGCAGCTTCGAGATCCTCCAGGCGGAGAACCCGTCGATGCTCGCATTCATCCGCCAATACGGGGAAGAAACGATGTTGTGCGTGAACAACCTCAGCCGGTTCGCGCAACCCGTCGAGCTGCACCTGAGCCGGTTCGAGGGCCGCACGCCGGTGGAGCTGACGGGGCGGGTGCCGTTCCCACGGATCGGCGAGCTCCCGTACCTGCTGACCGTGGCCGGGCACGGTTTCTACTGGTTCCAACTCATGGAGGGCCAGCCGTGACCAACGTCGGAGCCATCGATCCCGCCGCGCTGATCGAGCCCCTGCGCCAGTACCTCCCGCGCCAGCGGTGGTACGGCGCGTCGGACACGCCGGCGTCGGTCACCGTGCGCGCCCACGACGTCCTCGAAGGCGGTTCGCCGGCGCTGCTCGAGGAGGTCATCGACGCCGACGGCGCGCGGTACCAGGCCCTGCTGGGGCTGCGGCCCGCCGAGGAACGCCCCGACTTCCTGCGCGGCCGCGACGACGCGCTGCTCGGCGAGGTCGGCCGCGACGGCGGCAACGTCGTCGCCTACGACGCGGTCATCGACCCCGTGCTCGGGCTGTTGTTGCTCGACAAGGTCAGCGGGGGCGCCGAAGCCGCCGACCACGTGCGGCCGGTGAGCGCCGAGCAGTCGAACAGCTCCCTCGTCTACGACAACCGACTCATCCTCAAGGTCTTCCGCCGGCTGCACCCGGGCCGCAACCTCGAGGTGGAGATGACCCAGGCCCTCGCCGACGGCGGCTTCGACCACGTGGCCCGCCCGCTGGCGGTATTCAGCCGCACCTACGACGGCGAGGAGTACGACCTGGCCGTGCTCCAGCCGTTCCTCATGGGCGGGACCGACGGGTGGGCGCTGGCGCTGACGTCGTTGCGCGACCTCTTCGGGGTCGGCGACACCCAACCCGTTCCTGTCATCAGCGCAGATATGCCACCGCCCGATGTCGACCCCGCCATGGCGGGGGGCGACTTCTCGGCGGAGGCACATCGCCTCGGCGTGATCACCGCCGAGATGCATATGGCGCTGGCGGAGGCCTTCGGGGTGGAGCCGGGCGACGGCGGCGCGTGGGCTGCGTCCATCGAGGCCGAGATGCACGCCGTCGAGGATCCCGAGTTCGACCGCGCCGGCGCCCTGCGGCTGGTCGACGCCCTGCGCCGGGCGAGGGACGCGGGCCCGGCCATCCGCGTCCACGGCGACTACCACCTCGGCCAGGTGCTGCGCACCGACAGCGGGTGGTTCGTGCTCGACTTCGAGGGCGAGCCCGCGCGCAGCCCCGACGAACGGCGTCGCCGGTTCTCCCCCCTGCGCGACGTGGCCGGCATGTTCCGCTCGTTCCACTACGCGTCCGAGGTGGCGCAGATCGACCGCGGCGAGGACTGCGACGACCTGGCGTCCAAGTGGGAGGACCGCAATCGCGACGCCTACCTCGACGGGTATGTCCAGGTCGCCGAAAAGGCCCGCCTCCTTCCGTCCGACCCGGCCACGATGCGCAACATCCTCGACGCCTTCGAGCTCGAGAAGGCGATCTACGAACACCACTACGAGCACGGTCATCGCCCCGATTGGGTACACATCCCCACCAAGGCCCTCAAGCGATTGGCAGGTGAGGCATGAGCCCGAAGACCACCGTCGACAAACTGCGTCAACCGGTGGAGGACATCGAGCGGGTCGTGCGGGGCGAGCACGGCGACCCGCACCACGTGCTCGGACTGCACGGTGACGTCGTGCGGGCGTGGCGCCCGGACGCCACCTCGGCCGAGGTCGTGCTGCCCGACGGAGCGCGCGTGCCGATGGAGCGGGCCCACTCGGCGGGTGTCTTCGCGGCGTCCGTGCCCGAGGGCACGTCCGACTACCGCATCGAGGCCCGCTACCCCGACGGCGCCACGTGGCTGGCCGACGACCCTTACCGGTTCTGGCCCCTGCTCGGCGAGCTCGACCTCCACCTGTTCGGCCAGGGCCGTCACGAGGAGCTGTGGAAGCACATGGGCGCCCACGTGCGCCAGCACCAGGGCGTGGCGGGCACGTCGTTCGCGGTGTGGGCGCCGGCCGCCCGCAGCATCCGCGTCGTGGGCGACTGGAACCGCTGGGACGGGCGGCTCCAGCCGATGCGCGCGCTCGGATCGTCAGGGGTGTGGGAGCTCTTCGTGCCCGATGTCGGCGTGGGGAGCCACTACAAGTACGAGGTCGTCGGCGCCGACAGTGAGCTGACGCTGCGTGCCGACCCGTTTGCATTCGCCACCGAGGCGCCGCCGGCGACGGCGAGCGTGGTGTGGGAGCCGTCCTACGAGTGGCGCGACGGCGACTGGCTGGCGGCGCGGGCGAACGCCGTCCCGCACGACCGTCCGCTGTCGATCTACGAGGTGCACCTCGGATCGTGGCGCAAGGTGCCCGAGGACGGCGGCCGGCCGCTGACCTACCGCGAGCTGGCCGAGCAGCTCCCCGACTACGTCGCGGAGATGGGCTTCACCCATGTCGAGTTCCTGCCGGTGGCGGAGCACCCGTTCACCGGGTCGTGGGGCTACCAGGTGACGGCCTACTACGCGCCGACGGCGCGCTTCGGGACGCCCGACGACTTCCGCGCGCTGGTCGACGCGCTGCACGCGCGTGGCATCGGCGTGATCGTCGACTGGGTGCCGGGGCACTTCCCGAAGGACCGGTTCGCGCTCGCGCGCTTCGACGGCACCGCGCTGTACGAGCACGCCGACCCGCGCCAGGGCGAGCAGAAGGACTGGGGCACGCTCGTGTTCAACTTCGGCCGGCACGAGGTGCGCAACTTCCTGCTGGCCAATGCCTTGTACTGGATCGACGAGTTCCACATCGACGGGCTGCGCGTCGACGCCGTGGCGTCCATGCTGTACCTGGACTACTCCCGGGAGCAAGGGGAGTGGGTGCCGAACCAGTTCGGCGGCCGGGAGAACCTCGACGCCATCGCGTTCCTGCGCGAGCTCAACGAGGTCGTGTACGGGCGTTTCCCCGGCGTGCTGACGGCGGCGGAGGAGTCGACGGCGTGGCCGGCGGTGTCACGGCCGACGTACCTGGGCGGGCTCGGGTTCGGGTTCAAGTGGAACATGGGGTGGATGCACGACACGCTGTCGTACTTCTCGAAGGAGCCCGTGTACCGGCGCCACCACCACCAGAACCTCACGTTCGGGCTGCTGTACGCGTTCAGCGAGAACTTCATCCTGCCGCTGTCGCACGACGAGGTCGTGCACATGAAGGGCTCGCTGCTGTCGAAGATGCCCGGCGACTGGGGCTCCAAGTTCGCCAACCTGCGGTCTCTACTGGCGTGGATGTGGGCCCATCCCGGCCGCCAGCTGCTGTTCATGGGCGGCGAGTTCGGCCAGAGCCAGGAGTGGTCGCACGACCGCAGCCTCGACTGGCACCTGCTCGACTACCCCGAGCACCGCGGGCTGCAGAAGCTCGTGGCCCGGCTGAACGAGCGTATGAAGCAGGAGCCGGCGCTGTGGGAGCGCGACTTCGACGGGTCGGGGTTCCAGTGGATCGACGCCAACGACGCCGACCAGAACGTGCTGTCGTTCGCCCGCTTCTCCGCCGACGGCACGCGGTCGGTCGTCTGCCTGGCCAACCTGTCGGGCACGCGCCGCGGCGGCTACCGGATAGGCGTGCCGAGGGAAGGCCCCTGGCGCGAGATCCTCGACACGAGCCGGACCGAGTTCGGCGGCTGGGTCGACGGCCCCGAGCGGGGCGAGACGTGGACCGAGGCCATCCCATGGCACGGCCTCGACCAGTCCCTCATCGTCGATGTCGAGCCGACGAGCGTGGTGTACCTGTCCTCCTCCTTCGTTTAATCCGCGCCATTGGCCCCTGGAGGTACCACTTTCGCGAGTTAAACGATGTCGCCGGTTTCCGCCAGGCGGCGGATGAGGTGGGCGGGCCCGACGACGATGCACTGGTCGTCCCGAGCGGCGACCACGCGCACGGTTGCCGCCCCCCAGCGGTCGATCCGGGCTCGGTCGAGC
>JBOGIC010000032.1:0-3025 GCA_050744985.1 Acidimicrobiales bacterium | reverse complement strand
CCGCTGCGCCGGGGTGCGCGCCAGGTCGGTGGCCCGCACGCCCTCGCCCACCCGCGCCCGGGCCTCGGCCCAGTCGGCGGCGAAGAGCTCGACTTCGATCTTGCGCAGCGCCGAGGCAAAGATGGCGCCGTCGATCGGGTCGAGCACCCCGTCGATCACCCGGACGCCCCCGACGGTCTCCGACACGTGCAGCCGCCGGGCGGCGTGCTGGGCTTCCGCGTCGTGCTCGGCGCCGTCGGGATCGTTCACCTGGCGCCAGTAGGCCATGGCCCGGCAGAAGTGCGAGTAGCGCAGCTCGGCCGCCTGGGACACCAGCGTCTGCTCGTCTCGCTCGAAGGACTCCTCGGTACCCGGCTGGCGGGCCTTCGCCAGCACCTCGACCTGGGCCTCGCCGATGTCGCCCGCCAACCACGCCGCCTCCACCCGAGCCATGCGGCGCAGCGACCGGCCGAGCCACACCCGCTGCCGGGCCGCCCGGGCCGGCAGGCGGCACTTCGTCGCCAGCCACGCCGCCGCCGTCTGGGCCCCGTCGGCCTCCCACGTTCTCCCCGCGTCGAACGCCGCCACCGCCTTGGTCACGACCGCACTCAGCCGCTCGAGCTGCCGGTGGATCTCGACGACGCTCTCGCCATCACGCAATTCTCCGCCCGCGAGGGCGTCGATCGAGGCACTCAACTCCTGCAGAGCGTCGGTGAACCCGGCCATGTCCGAATTCTAGCCGAACAAACGTTCGTAGACAAGGAAACACCACGAAATATCTAAAAATATACCGAATGGGTCTGTCGCGAAGGAATGGGCGCCCGCTTCCCTCAAACGTCGGGGGGGCGCGACACTCGGTCCGTGCGTCTCAGGGACTGGCGATGGAACCGCGAGGCGGGTACGTGGGAGCTTGTCGAAACGGGCGAGGAGCTCAGCCCGGCCGACTCGGTTGCACTCTTGCTACCCGGTGTCCTCGCCGTGGCAGGAATCGTCGGCGCCGCCATCGTGCAGCTCGTCCGGAGCAGATCGAGGAGGCAGAAGCACGCCGCGGCTCCCCAGCCGCCGCCGGCGACCTAATACCGCAGCAGGGCCCCGATCCGTCCCAGGACGTCGAGGTCGGCGTTGCCGGCGCAGACGGCGACGCGGCACGACTGGGTCAGCGCCTCTTCGACCGCCTCCTCCACGACGTCGTCGACGCGGTCCATGCGGGCCTCGCAAACGGGGCACGACGGCCCGCGCGCGCCGACGAACGAGCACGACCGGCACCGCCAGCCCGGCGCCTCGTAGTCCTCCGACACGAGCAGCGTCTCGACGCGCCGGGCGACGAGCGCGGCCAGCGTGCCTTCGAGGCCGGCGACGGCGGCGTGACCGGTGCCGAGGGCGTTGCGCAGCCGGGTGACGAGCACCAGCTCGCGCGTGCGCTCGAGGTCCTCCTCGACGGCCTGGGCCATCTGGGTGATCTCGTCGTCGGACGCGTTGACGGCGATGACGGGTCGCGCCGCGATACGTTCCTGCAGGTACGGGTGCAGCTCACGCTCCAACGCCGGCTCGACCTCCTCGGGCGCGCCGATCACGAGGTGGTCGAAGCCCTGCTCGCGGAACACCTGGAACGTGGCGGCCGCCGCGCGCCGTAGGTGGCGGAAGGCGGCGTTGGCGGTCATGCCCGCGACCTGGTCCCGGGTCAGCTCACCCCCGTCGTCGTCGTGGCGAGGCAGGCGGTCGAGCAGCTCGGTCCTGTCGACGAGGGCGCCGAGCTCGAACAGCAGGATCCTCGCCCGCTGGCGGTCGGCCAGCAGCACGGCGAAGCGCTGGCTCCGGGCGATGATGGCCTCGAGCTCGCGCACGTACGGCGTGTGGTTGACGACCACCCGGTTGCGCACGGGCACGCCCAGCTCGACGACCCGCCACAGGTCGTGGGCGCTGCAGGAAAACAGCGCCAGCCCCCGCATGTGCGAGCGCTGCATCCGGCTGCGCACGTGCTCGGCCATGCGGGCGAGGTCGCGCTCGACCGACTGCAACGCCGCCTTGGAGAACCCGTTCGACCCGGCCTTGGCGCGGGCCTCGCGCATGAGGGCGTCGAGGTGGGGGTCGAGGTCGCGGGGTCGGACGAACCGCCGCCCGTCGACGTCCAGGTACAGCGACGTGACCGGCGCGTCGACGCCCGTGAATCCCGCCAGCTCTCGGACGATCCCTTCGGTGACTGCGGTCACTTGCTCCGATCGTAGCGAGTGGGAGCGGTCAAGCGGTCAACTCGTCAGGGCGCGCGGCGGCGTGAAATGTGTGTCGCGCCGGGCGTCGTGAGCGATCACGTGCATCACGGCGTTGATGAGGGCCAGGTGGGTGAACGCCTGGGGGAAGTTGCCGAGGTGGCGCCCGCTCTTGGGGTCGATCTCCTCGGCGTAGAGCTCCAGCGGCCCGGCGAAGGAGAGCAGGCGCTCGCACAGCTCCCGCGCCCGGCGGTGCTCGCCGATCTCGGAGAGGGCCGACACGAGCCAGAACGAGCAGATGGCGAACGTGCCCTCCTCGCCCGACAGGCCGTCGTCGGTCTCGTCGACCTTGTACCGCAGCACCAGGCCGTCGACGGTCAGCTCGTCGGCGATGGCGTTGACGGTCGCCCTCACGCGCTGGTCCGTGCCCGGAAGGAACCGCACCAGCGGCATCAGGAGCAGCGATGCGTCGAGGGCGGTCGTGTCGTAATGCTGGACGAACACCCCGCGCTCGTCGACGCCGTGCTCGCAGATGTCGGCGTGGATCTCGTCGGCCAGCTTCTGCCAGCGGTCGGCGAGGTCGGGCTCGTCGTGCAGGCGGGCGAGGCGGGCGCCGCGGTGCATGGCGACCCAGCACATGAGCTTGGACGACGTGAAGTGCTGCTCTTTGCCGCGCACCTCCCAGATGCCGCGGTCGGGCTTGTCCCAGTTGGCCGCCGCGTTCTCGACCTGGCGCACCAGGCACGGCCAGACGCGCTCGGGTAGGTGGTCGCGCGACTTGGCGTGGAGGTAGAGCGAGTCGACGAACGCACCCCACACGTCGTGCTGGCTCTGCTTGT
>JBOGIC010000031.1:0-1518 GCA_050744985.1 Acidimicrobiales bacterium | reverse complement strand
CACTTGGGGTATGACGCCAGAAACGCCGAGGCCGCGACTCCCGCGCCCCTTGTAGCGCGTGACGGCATCCAGTGCCACGTGTCGGAGCCGCCGCCGCTCGACGGTCGGACTACGAAGCTCGTCCACGCGGAGCCCCGAGCAAGGAGGTCAGATGTCAAGCAATGACATGCCAGACGTGAGCCGGAGGATGATGGAGGCCACTGCGCCTTTTCGGAACCTCGTTGACCAGATGGCGGAGATCAGCCGGTCGTGGGCCTCGGCAGCCGGGCTGGCTGAAGGCCCAGGCGGCGCTCGTGGTGACGCTTTGCAAGCTGCCGCCGAGCAGATGGTTGAGCTGAGCCAAGCCTGGATCGAGCCGGTGCGGCGGCTCAGCGACGAGCACGCCAACCTCGCCGACGAGATGGTCGCGTGGGCGGAGCGACACCGTCAGTTCGCCGAACAGATGGCGGAGTGGGCTGAGGCCCATCAGGCGGTGGCCGAGCAGCTGCGGGCGTGGGGCGAGCCGGTCCTGCACTACGCCAAACTGATGAGCGAGACAGCCCGCAGCGTCGTGCACAAAATGCCCCAGACCACGCGAGACGAGGACGCTTGAGCCACCGTTGCCTGTGGCACCGTTCCAAATCGAGGCTGCCCGCGGCAGGTTCAGCGGTATTGACGTAGGTGTGCATTTCCCCGCTTGGAGGCGCGCGTCACCGCTCGGAAGCATCCAGCATTGAAGGTGCGCCGATGCGCGAGTTACCTCGCGCCGGATCCGTGCCGTTCCCGGGCGGCCGGCGACCGAGTCGTTTCGCTACCGACGGCGTGGCGCGGGCGGGGGCGTCCCCCTCTTCTCCGGAATCATCGGATCGGGCCGAGACGTCGACGGAGGCGTGGGAGGTCGTGGCGGGGCCGGTCGTGGTTCCTCAGGCACAACCTCAGACTACGTCGATCAACAGGACCAAGAGCGCGACGTAATTGGATAGCGGGCGTGCCGTATCGATTTGGCTGAAATGGACGGCGGGCGGCCGTGGATTTGCGGCGGTTCAGCCGGAGCGGAGGGTGAGCCCGGCGACGACCCCCGGGTCGGGTGCTCGGGCCAGGTCGACCAGCATGGCGATGGCGTCGGCTCCCTGCTGGTGAGCGGTCCGCAGGAAGGTCATCACCCGGCCCTGGGTCTCGGCCCCCCGGTCGGTGCGGTTGCCGCCCCACACCTTCCGGTTGACGACCGCCGGCCTCACGGCCTGCTCGCCCCGGTAGTTGGTGGCGTCCACGCCGTCGGTGGTCAGGAAGGTGAACAGGGCGTGGCGCTGGTGGGCGAGGTGCTTGACGAGGCGGCGGTTGGCGTCGTGGGGCTGGGGCTGGCCCAACAGCAGGTCGATGCGCTCGCCGATGTCGGCGACCGCCGCGGCCCGGCCGGCGGCGTCGAGGTCCCGGGCGTCGAGGGCCTCGCCCAACAGCTCGGCGACGAGGCGGGGCGTGGACCGGGCCCAGGCCGGCAGGTCCTCGGCCATCTCGTGGCACCGCCGCATCAGGTGAGCA
>JBOGIC010000030.1:0-9937 GCA_050744985.1 Acidimicrobiales bacterium | reverse complement strand
GCATCACCGCCACGCCTGCCGCGCCTACGTCGAGGCGGCGGAGGACCTGGCCCTCCCGCGTGATCACGTGCCGCAGCTGGCCGAGGTGACCCGGCGGCTTGAGCCCCGCACCGGGTTCCGCTACCTGCCAGTCGCCGGGCTGGCCCCGCTGCGCGCGTTCTACGCATCGTTCGCCGACTCGTCCTTCTACTCGACGCAGTACCTGCGCCACCCGTCGTTGCCGCTGTACACGCCCGAACCCGACATCGTGCACGAGGTGGTGGGGCACGCCAACCAGCTGGCGTGCCCCGAGCTCGCCGCGATCTACCGCGAGGTGGGCGACGCCGTCCACCGCACCACCACCGACCCGGCGCTGCGATTCCTGTCGCGCGTCTTCTGGTTCACGATGGAGTTCGGCGTCGTCTGGGAGGACGGTGAGCCCAAGGCGTACGGCGCCGGCATCCTGTCGTCCTACGGCGAGACCTCGACGTACCGCGGCGCCGACATCCGGGCGCTCGACATCGCCGAGATGGGGGCGCTGCCGTACGACATCACCCACTACCAGCCCGTGCTCTACGCGGCCCGCTCCATGACCCACCTCGTCGACGCCCTCACCGACTTCTACTCGTCCTACGACGACGAGGTGCACGGGCGCCTGACCCACAGCCACCCGGAGGCGACATGACCATCGTCGAAGCAGGACCGACCATCACCGCCCCGCGCTCGCTGCTGCGGGGCTGGGACGGGATCGAGCTCTGGGTCGGCAACGCCCGCACGTTCGCCGGCTTCTTCTGCTCGGCGTTCGGCTTCCGGGTGACGGCCTATGCGGGCCCGGAGACGGGCGTGCGCGACCGGGCCTCCTATGTCCTCGAACAGGGCCGCATCCGGTTCGTCGTCAGCGGCGCGCTGGGGCCCGATTCGCCCATCGCCGCGCACGTCCGCCGGCACGGCGACGGCGTCCACGACGTGACGCTGGCCGTCAGCGACGCCACGGCCGCCTTCGATGCGGCGGTCGCCCGGGGCGCGGTCGGCCTGGCGGCGCCGCACACGCTCGAAGACGAGCACGGGCTCGTCCACCGCGCCACGGTGGCCACCTACGGCGAGACGTGCCACACCTTCGTCGACCGGTCGGGCTACCA
Source organism: Acidimicrobiales bacterium (assembly GCA_050744985.1). GTDB lineage: Bacteria > Actinomycetota > Acidimicrobiia > Acidimicrobiales > AC-14 > JBOGIC01. The sequence continues at coordinate 8,819 of JBOGIC010000030.1, read as the reverse complement.
CGGCGCCTACCTCCCCGGCTTCACGACCGAGGGCCTGCCGCCGGTGCCGGTGGGGCGTCCCGTCGGGCTCGACCGCATCGACCACGTCGTCGGCAACCTGGAGAAGGGCCGGCTGGAGCACTGGGTCGAGTTCTACCGGAGCGTGTTCGGCTTCGAGCGGCTCCGTCACTTCGACGACTCCCAGATCTCCACCCAGTACTCGGCGCTGATGTCCTCGGTCATGTGGGACGGCAGCGAGATCGTCCTCCCGCTCAACGAGCCGGCGCCCGGCCTGCGCAAGAGCCAGATCCAGGAGTACCTCGACACCTACAACGGCCCGGGCGTGCAGCACATCGCCCTGCGAACCGACGACATCGTGACGGCGGTCGCCTCGCTGCGGGAGCGGGGGTTGCGGTTCCTGGTCGCCCCGCCGACGTACTACGCCGACGTGCGGGCACGGCTCGCCCACCTCGATCTGCCCTGGGGCGATATCGAGCGCCTGGGCATCCTCGTCGACGAGGAGCCCGACGGGTGGCTGCTGCAGATCTTCACGGAGAACCTGAGCGACCGGCCCACCGTGTTCGTCGAGATCATCCAGCGGGGTGGCGCGCGCGGCTTCGGGGCGGGCAATTTCAAGGCGCTGTTCGAGGCCATTGAACGGGAGCAGGCCCGGCGGGGCAACCTGTAGGGCGTGGAGGGGTTCGGGCTCGACAACCTGCCGTACGGCGTCGCCCGCCGCGCGAGCGGCGCGACCGGGTGCGTGAGCGCGCTGGGGGACGACGTGATCGACCTGGCCACCGTCAACCGCCACTTCCGGCTGGGCGCACCCGGGGACGTGTTCGAGCAGCCGACGCTCAACGCGTTCCTCGCCTGCGGCCGGTCGGCAATGGAGGAAGTCCGGGGACGGCTGGCGCAGCTCGTGCGGAGTGGCCGGCTGCCCGACCACGTCTTCGTGCCCCGCTCGTCGGTGCGGATGCTGCTGCCCGTCGACGTGGGCGACTTCGTCGACTTCAGCGCCTCCCTGCACCACGCCACCAACATGGGCACGCTGCTGCGGCCCGGCGCCGACCCGCTTCCCGACCACTGGCGGCACCTGCCCGTCGCCTACCACGGCCGGTCGTCGAGCATCGTCGTGTCGGGCACGGCGGTACGCCGTCCGGGGGGCCAGGTGGCCGCCGGCCGGGTCGCACCGACGGACGCGCTCGACTACGAAGCCGAGGTCGGGTTCGTCATCGGGCAGGGCACCGAGCTGGGCGATCCCGTCCCGGCCCGCGCCATGCGCGATCACGTGGCCGGGCTGCTGCTCGTCAACGACTGGAGCGCCCGCGACCTCCAGGCGACCGAGTCCCGGCCGCTCGGACCGTTCACCGCCAAGTCCTTCGCCACGTCGGTCTCGCCGTGGCTCGTCACCCTCGACGCCCTCGAGCCCTACCGCGTGCCGTCACCCCCGCAGGACCCGCCGCCGGCCGGCTACCTGACCGTGGCGGGGGACTGGGCCTACGACCTGCGTCTCGAGGTGCTCGTGCAGAGCGAGGCGATGCGCCGGGAGGACTGCCCGCCCGTTGTCGTGAGCCGCTCCTCGTTCGCCGGCCACTACTGGACGATCCCGCAGATGCTCGCCCACGCCACCGTCAACGGGGCCCGTCTCCGCACCGGCGACCTGTTCGCCTCGGGCGCCATCTCGGGGCCGGAGCCGGGCTCGCACGGCACGCTCAGCGAGCTCGCGTGGGGCGGGTCGAAGCCCGTGGAATTACCCGACGGTTCGGCCCGTGCATATCTCCACGACGGCGATACCGTGGTCTTGCGGGGGACTGCGGGCGGCGATGGCCGGCCAATGATCTCGCTCGGGGAGGTCAGCGGAACGGTGTTGTCGTCGCACACGATGGAGGGGTAGCCATGCCGTACTTCCGCTCGGTTGGGGAGGTCCCGCCGAAGCGCCACGTCCGGGTCGCCGGACCTGACGGGGGACTGCTGTACGAGGAGCTGATCGGTGAGGAGGGCTTCGCCGGCGAGTCCTCGCTGCTCTATCACATGCACTCGCCGTCGGCCATCGTGCGGGCCGAGTCCGATCTCGGGGGGCCGGCCGACCTGGCGCCGAACCAGCCGTTGCTGCCCCGGCACATCCGCACGACGAAGCTGCCGATCGGCGGCGATCCCGTCATGGGCCGCCAGATCCTGTTGGGCAACGACGACGTGACGATCAGCTGGGTGGCGGCCGACGGCTCCAGCCCGCACTACCGCAACGCCCTGGGGGACGAGCTCGTCTACGTCCACGAGGGCGACGCCATGATCGAAACGGCGTTCGGCGTGCTGCCGGTCGCGGCCGGCGACTACGTCGTCATCCCGCGCTCGGCCGTGCATCGCTGGATCGTGCCCGACGGCATCCCGCTGCAGCTGCTGGTCGTCGAGGCGCGCGGGCATGTCCGCCCGCCGCGCCGGTACCTCACCGCCACGGGACAGTTCCTCGAGCAGTCGCCGTATTGCGAGCGCGACCAGCGCGGGCCGGAGGGCCCGCACGTCGTGCACCACGACGGGCCCGTGGACGTGCTCGTTCGCCACGCCACCGGGATGACCCGGCACACGCTCGCCGCGTCGCCGTTCGACGCGATCGGGTGGGCCGGCTGCCTCTACCCGTGGGCCCTTTCGATCCACGACTTCGAGCCGATCGTCGGCTCGATCCACCAGCCCCCGCACGTGCACCAGACCTTCGAGGGCCCCAACTTCGTGGTGTGCTCGTTCGTGCCCCGGCCGTACGACTTCCACGACGGCGCCATCAAGGTGCCGTACCACCACGCCAACGTCGACAGTGACGAGGTGCTGTTCTACGCCGCCGGCGACTTCATGAGCCGGGCCGGCTCGGGCATCGGCGTGGGCTCGCTGTCGCTGCACCCCAGCGGGTTCGTCCACGGCCCCCAGCCCGGCTCGATGGAGCGCGCCGCGTCCCAGGAGCGCACCGAGGAGGTGGCGGTGATGATCGACACCTTCCGTCCGCTGCGGCTGGGTAGCGCCGCCCTCGACGCCGGTGACGACGACTACCCGTGGAGCTGGGCCCACCACGGCGTTCGGGCCACGTAGGCCGGCGAGTGACCCCCGAGGAGGCGGTCGACACCTGCCGGCGGGCCGGGGTCCGGCTCGTGCGGTTCCTCTATTGCGACAACGGGGGGATCGTCCGGGGCAAGGCGGCGCACATCGAACGCCTGGCCGACCGCATCCACAGCGGGATCGGGCTCACCGTCGCCATGCAGGCGATGAACTCCCTGGACCAACTGCAACCGGTCGAGGGCATGGGTCCCGTCGGCGAGATCCGCCTGGTGCCCGACCCGGACACGCTCACGATCCTGCCCTACGTGCCCCATGCGGCCGCGATGCTCGTCGACCATGTGCGCCTCGACGGCGAGCCGTGGGAGGCGTCGCCGCGCGGCTTCCTCAAGCGGATGACCGCCCGCCTCGCCGAGCGCAGCCTCGTGCTGGTCTGTGCCGTCGAGAACGAGTACAGCCTGGCGTGGGAGGACGGCGATGAGCGCATCGTGCCGATCGACTCGAGCCTGTGCTTCGCGACCGTGGGCATGAACGCCGCGGCCACGGTCGCCGACGCCACCGTCGCGGCGCTGGAGGCGCAGAACATCCAGGTCGAGCAGTACTACGCCGAGCTGGGCCAGGGGCAGCAGGAGCTGTCGTGCGCGCCGCGGGAAGCGGTGGCCGCCGCCGACAGCCAGGTGCTCGTGCGCGAGACGCTGAGGGGCGTTGCCGCGCATCACGGGCTGGTGGCGTCGCTGGCGCCCAAGCCGTGGCCGGACCAGGCCGGCAACGGGGCCCACATCCACTTCAGCCTCTGGGAGGGTGCGGGCGCCCGCAACGTCTTCCACGACCCCGAGGGCCAGTACGGCCTGTCGACCACCGCCCGGCAGTTCGTCGCCGGCATCCTCGCCCACCTGCCGGCCTTGTTGGGTCTCACCGCGCCCTCGTTCAACTCCTTCCAAAGGCTCCTCCCGCAGCACTGGTCGTCGGCGTTCGTCTGCTGGGGTCCGGACAACCGGGAGGCGTCGGTGCGGGTGCCCTCGCAGTTCTGGGGGCAGGAGCCGGCGACGACCAACCTCGAGTACAAGCCGGCCGACACGACGTGCAACCCCTACCTCGCCTTCGGAGGCCTCATCGCCGCCGGGCTCGACGGCATCGACCGAGGGCTCGAGCCGCCCGCGCCGGTCACCGTCGACCCGGCCACGCTGAGCGTCGAGGAGCGCGACGCGCTCGGGATCCGGCCCTACCCGCAGACGCTCATCGGCGCCCTGACCGCATTGGCGGAGGACGAGGTGCTGATGGGCGTGCTGGGCGACCTGCTGGCGCGGTCCTACCTGGCTGTGCGCCGCTCGGAGTGGGAGGTCTATTCGGTGGCGGACGACGCGTTCGTCTACGCCAACCACTTCAACAAATATTGACTTGGTTGCGCGAGGCGATCGCGGCCATGCCGGCGGTCGACCAGCACGCTCACGTCCTGTCGCGGCCGGGATCGGAGGTTCCGAGCCTGGCGCGGGTGCTGACCGAGAGCGACGACCCGGCCGTGGTCGCGCAGGTCCGTCACCTGCCGGCCTACCACCGGGCCGTGGCGGACCTGGAGGCGCTGGACGCGCTGGGCGCCGGCGGTGACCCCCGCCGCGTGCTGGCCGCCTGTGGCTTCTCGGCCGTCTTGATCGACGACGGGTTCGTGTTCCCGGGCGCCGGCACTCTGGCCGACTTCGCCGCCCTCGTCGACCGCCCCGTCCACCGGATCGTACGGATCGAGAGCGTCGCCGAACCGTTCGCGGGCGGCTCCTTCGACTCGGCCGTGGCCGCGTTCCGCGACGCGCTCGCGACCGCGCTCGACGCCGGTGCGGTGGCGCTCAAGACCATCGCGGCGTACCGCGGCGGGCTCGACCTCCGCCCCGTCGACTTGGCCACGGCGCGGGCGGCGTACGGCTCGTGGCACGGCCGTCTCGACGACCCGGCGCTCGTGTCGTTCTTCGTGCACGAGGCCGTCGACGTCGCGCGGCCGAGGCGGGTGCCGTTGCAGGTGCACACCGGGATGGGCGACGCCGACCTGGCGCTCGACCGCGCCGACCCGCTGCTGCTCCGACCCCTGATCGATCATGCCGCCCCGGACGTACCGGTCGTCCTGCTCCACTGCCACCCGTTCGTCGCCCGCGCCTCGTTGCTCGCCGGCCTCTACGCCCACGTCCACCTCGACCTGTCGCTGGCCATGACCCACGCCAGCCACCTCGGCCCGGACCTGATCCTGGAGGCGCTCGGCCAGGCCCCCGCCAGCAAGCTGCTCTTCGCCACCGACGCCTCCCGGTTGGCCGAGGCCTTCTACCTGGGCTCGCGGTGGTGGCGCGAGTCGCTCGTGCGTGCCCTCACCCGCCTGGTCGACGACGCCCACATCACCGGGCCCACCGCCCTGGACTGGGCGGCCAAGATCCTGGCCGGCAACGCCCGCTCGCTGTACCGCCTGTAGACCTCTACAGGCCGAGAAGCTCGCGCAGCCGGTCTGGGCGCATCGTCATTGCCCCGGGCGGGAGACCTTCCGGGCCCGGGAAGCTCGCGATCAAGCGTCGCAGCTCGTCGCGCCGGGTCGGATCCTCGCTGGCCTGCCTGGGCGTCAACCCGGCGAGGGCCGGTACCGACTCGTCCACCCACTGCCGCTCGAAGCGGTCCTGGAGCTCCTCGACGATGTCCGGATCGAGCACCAACGGCGGCGCGGTGGCTCCCGAGCGTGAGCCCGGCACGAACGGGACGCGCTCGTCGGACACCACGCACGCACCAGGCAACGCCGCCAGCAGCACACCCAGCATGCGCTCCACCCGTGGTTCGGAGTTGGTCGTCATCTCGAGACGGGAGCCCGTGAGCGTCAGTGTGCCGCGGACGATTTCCTCGTCGACATCGATCGCGTGCAGGTCGACCCAGGCGTCGCCCTCGCGGGTGTAGTGCGCATCGAGGATGTCGGCGGCGCGGCTCGAATCGGGCACGTCGAGGATGGCTCGGCAATCCATCAGCGGCTCGCCCTCCCTCGTCTCGAGCTTGGGCGGTCGCTGGAGCACGGCCGCATACTCGCAAAGAGCCTCGGCGTCCTCCTCGTCGCAGAGGTCGAGGACGTCGGTCTCCCGGCCGGGGGCCACCGGCAGCACGGCCCCCACGAACTGGTGGGTCTCGCCGTCGGGTACCGCCCGTGCGCACACAAACGAGTCCGTCTGCACGTGCTGGCTCAAGGTTCGCTCGCGCACGTGGAGGACGTCGCCGCTGCGGAGGTCCCGCACTTGCAGCCCGGTACCTGGGTCCACAGCGACGATCTCGTAGACGGTGCGCGCCACGAACAGCCAGCTCTCGGCGAGGAGCAACTCGTCCTCGGGCAGAAGCGGGCCCCGACTGGCGAGGAAGCGGTCGAACCATCCCCATTCGGTGAGCGCGGCGTCGAGCACGATCGCGTCGCCCATTGCCTCGAGGAGGCTGTCGCGGTCGTGTGCGACGGCGCGGCACTCAGCCAGTATGACGAGCGCGTCGCGTGCCTCCGCACCGGCGTGCTCCATGTAGGCGGCCGCTTTGCGGCACAGCCAGCCCACCCGGTCGGGGAGCGGTGTCGTGGGCTGTTGCCCGATGTGGCACGCCTTGAACTTTCGCCCCGAGCCGCACCAGCAGCGATCGTTGCGGCCGAGCTTGGGACCGGTGCGGCGGGCGAAAGGCTCGAGAGCTCGAACGGCGTCGGAACGGTCGGGCGCGTCGAGTTGGCGCAGCAGCCGGACGGCCTCGGCCGCGTTGCCGCGATCGGACGCGTACCACGCGCATCGCTCGACGATTTCTGCCGAGGATGGGTCGGCGTCGAGCGCCGTCCGCAGATGCGCCTCAGCGACGAGGGGTTCACCCGACAGCTCCGCGACCAACGTGGCGAACAGCCGGGCGACGCCGATATGCACGGGCCTGCGGGCCGCCGCCACGAGCGCCTCGGCGAACGGGGCCAGCCGGTCGTACTCGTCGAGCTCGTCGAGCACGACCTCCCTCACGTCGGGATCCGCCAATGCCTTCAGCGCGTCTCGCAGGGCCTCCGAGGAGGGTTCGTCGTCGTCGGCCGTCTCGAGCACTCGGAGAGCAGCACGTTGCTGATCAGCGTCATCGAGCGTGTCGTAGACGTGGTGCACCCGCCACAGCTGCTCCCGGGCTTCCCACACGCTGTCCTCGTGCGCGACCTCCTCCTGCCTTCGCTCGAGCCCGGCCGCGGCACACAAGTCGTCGAGCGGCGCTCGGGGCCCGGAGAAGGCCCGGCGGTTGCGCCGCAGTGCTCCGAGGACGAGCTCCTCACCCGCAACGGGCAGCCACGGCTCGTCGACGGCGTCGTCGTAGACGGAGCGGACGAGCGCCACCAGCTCCGGGTCGGGCGGAGGCTGCTCTGAGAGGGAATCCAGCGTGACGAGCCCGCTCCGGTCGACCCTCACGGCGAGGACGCTGCCTTCAGCGAAGCTTGCCAGCCACCCGTCGGGCCCGTGCCAATTGAGCTGCCTGAGTGCGCCCGGGAGCGCCACGACCGTCGATCCGTCCGCGAGGTGCAGGTCGCGACGCCGCGCAAATCCGGCGAGATCGAATCCCGCACGCATCATGCCGAGCTCGTGTTCGACCTCGCTGAGGCGATGGGTGAGGACAATGCCGGACGTGATGCCGTCGACGTCCACGACCTGGTCGCCGGCGAGCAGGGCGAGGGTGCCGTCATCTTCGATGAGCCGCTCGAACACCCGGTCGACCAGTGCCTGGGCAGGCCCCTCGCCCGTGCGGCGACCGAGCCGGGCCATGACGAGCCGGTCAACCTCGTCGGCGGTCGCGCCGTCGGTCGTGCGGACGGCGTCGAGGATGGCGGCTTCTATCTCCTCGACATCAGGGAGCGGCAACGACGCGAGCGCCTCGGTGTAGCGGTCGGTCGGGAACACGCCGTCCTCCTTCGCGAGCGCCGACCGGGCGGTCTCCTCCAAGGCCATCGCCAACTGGGCCAGGGCCGACCGGCGATCGAGGCCGAGACCCAGCAGCCGCTGCGCGGTTTCCCAGACCTGCGGGGGGTCGGCCTGAAGGATCTGCTCGGCGACGATCACGCGCACGGCCGAGCGCATGCCCGCGAGCGGCTCGTCATCGGCCACGGCGAGCAGGGCCGCACGGTCATCGGCGTCGTCGATGTCGAACCCGTCGGGTATCTCGCCGAACAGGAAGCCTGTCTTGTCCGCGTCCATTGACCGCAACGCTACGCGGCGGTCGGCCCGTCGGCGCGGACGGACGGCCTCGCCAACCCAGAGCAGAAGCATCAAGAAAACCATTGAAAGCCTTGAAAAGACCATGCCGTAATCGTACACTTGTTCGTATGACAGTCAAGTCACCGAGCTACACGATCGAGTCCGAACAGGCCGAGCGGTGGGCGGCGGAGCGGGTCGCCGAGCTGATGGGGGTCCTCAACGCCGCCACCGCCGAGCTGGTGTCGGTTATCGCCACGGTGATCGACACGGCGGCGTGGGGCGGGTGGGGGGTGCGGACCCCGGCACACTGGGTGGCGTGGAAGGCGGGCGTGTCCCCGGCCCGGGCCCGGTCCCTGGTGGCCATGGCCCGGCGCCTGCCCGAGCTGCCCACCGTCGCCGCCGCCTTCGCCTCGGGGGCGCTCGGGGAGGACAGCGTGCGCCTGGTGGTGCGGCACACCCCGCCCGAGCGAGACGCCGAGGTGGCCGAGCTGGCCGGAATGATGACCTGCACCCAGCTCGCCCGCACGCTGCGCTCGCTGCCGCCCGTCGACGCCGCCTCACCTGACGAGGCGGCCGAGCGGCCCGAGCCCGACGACGGCGGCC
>JBOGIC010000029.1:0-5354 GCA_050744985.1 Acidimicrobiales bacterium | reverse complement strand
TCGGGGTTGACGCCCTCGAGGAACTCGCGGAAGCGCTCGACCTCGTCCTCGTGGTCTTCCTCGTCCTCGGCGACCGGGACGGCGGCCTCGTCGAGCACGGCCTCCTCGGCGAAGATCGGCGTGCCGAGGCGCACGGCCAGCGCGAGGGCGTCGGACGGCCGGCTCGACACCTTGCAGCCGGCGCCCTGCGTGGTCATCTCGATCTCGGCGAAGAACGTGCGGTCGCGCAGCTCGGTGATGACGACGCGCTCGACGCCCACGCCGAGGGCCATCAGGAGGTCGCGCAGCAGGTCGTGGGTCATCGGACGGGGCGTGGTCACACCCTGGAGGGCGAAGGCGATCGCGGTCGCCTCGACCGGGCCGATGAAGATAGGGAGCACCCGGTGCTGGCCGTTCGCTTCGCGCAGCAGCACGATCGGATTGTTGGTGGGCATCTCCACCCGCACGCCGACCAGATGCATCTCGACCACGAATCGACCCTACCTCTTGTACAGCTCCTGGACGTACGCATCAGGGTCGGCTCGGAGCACCGCGGGCCGCCCCGCGACGACCCGATCGAGGTTGCGATAACGGCCCGCGTAGTCGAGCCCGTAGCCCAGCGCGAACTCGTCCCCGATCTCGAATCCACGGAATCTCACGGGCGTCGGGACGATGCGCCGGACCGCCTTGTCGAGCAGCACGCAGGCCTCCAGGGAAGCCGGCTGGCGGCGCCGCAGCACGCCCAGCAGGTAGGTCAGGGTGAGCCCCGTGTCGACGATGTCCTCGACCAGGACGACGTCGCGGCCGTAGATGTCCTGCTCGAGGTCCTGCACGATCCGGACCCGGCCGGTGTCGGGGGCATAGCTCGAGATCGCCATGAAGTCGATGACGGGGAAGACGCTCATCCGCCGGACGAGGTCGGCGAGGAACGGCACGCTGCCCTTGAGCACCGCCACCAGTACGACCCCGTCGACGTAGGCGGCCGAGATCTCCCCCGCCAGGCGTTCGACCCCCTCCTGCAGCTCCGCGGCGGTGATCAGCGTGCGCACCCCGTGGCGGGGGGCGAGGCTGTCACGGCGTTCGGGCCACGCAGGCCGATCGGGCATCGGGCCCGCTACGGGCCCTCCAGGTACTGGCGCAGCGCCTGGCGGAGCATGGCGGCCCGCAGGTTGGCCCCGAGCTGCGACAGCTCGCTGAGGGTCTCGGTGGCCTGCCGCCGGGCCTGAGGGTTGCGCTGTTTGAGCATGGGCATCACGACCTGCTCGAAGAAGCCCGCCTCGCGCTCACCCGCCGTTTTGTACATGCGCAGGTGCCGGGCCTCGACCCCGTAGCGCATGAACCCCGCGGCCAGGGTTGCGACCGCCAGCGCGTCCTCGTCGTAGTAGACGCTCGAGCCCATCTGGCGCCGGTTGATGAGCCCGAAGCGCTCGAGGTCCTTGACCTCGTCCTCCTCGAGCCCGGTGGCCCCGGCCAGCTCGGCCAGCGTCAGGCTTCCGCCCGACCGGGGCGCCGGCAGGGGAGGGTCGGGTACGGCCGACGGCGCCATCGAGGGGCCTGGGGCCGCGGTGGGGGTCGCCGCCGCCGGGCGACCAGGGGTTTCCATCTCTGCCATCCCGTTGTCCTCCACCCGCTCACCGGCTTCCCGCAGCCGGCCCTTGATGACCTTCAAGGGAAGGAAGTGCTCGCGCTGCTGGCGCAGGATCCACCGCAGGCGGTCGACATCGCTGTCGTAGAACTTCCGGTAGCCCGAGGGAGTCCGCTCCGGGTCGAGCAGTCCCTGGCTCTCGAGAAAGCGGATCTTGGAGATCGTCACGTCCGGGAACTCGTCCTTGAGCAACGACAGCACTTCGCCGATCGAGAGGTACGCCCGGTCGTCCACGGTCACTCCTGGCCCTCCCCCGCTGCGCCCGAGAAGAAGACGAGCTTGAACTTGCCGATCAGCAACTCGTCGCCGTTGCTCAGCAGGGCCTCCTCGATGCGCTCCCGGTTGAGGTAGGTGCCGTTCAGCGAGCCGGCGTCGCGCACCACGAAGCCGGCGGTCGCCCGGGCGATCTCGGCGTGGCGGCGCGAGACCGTGATGTCGTCGAGGAAGATGTCGGAGTCGGGATGGCGGCCGGCGCGGATCACGTCCGCATCCAGCAGGAACTTCGACCCGGCGTTGGGGCCCCGCTTGACGACGACCATGGCCGTCGTGGCCGGGAAGTCGCCCAGGCTGACGCTGAGCTCCTCCTCCGGGCCCTCGCCCGTTCCCTCGACGGGCTTGAACGTGACGGTGGTGTCGTCGCCATTGTCAGGCTCAACCACCGCGCCACACGACGAGCAGAACGTCGACCCCGGAGGGTTCTTGTGACCGCACTGGTTGCAGAACACTGTGCGCCACGGTAGTTGCCGCGCCGCCGCGCGGCGAGAAAGTCTCGACCTCTACTCGGCCGTGAGGGCGCGGTAGGCGTCGTGGTCCATCATGGCGGTGACCGTCGACGCGTCGTCGGGCTCGATCACGCAGATCCATCCCCCGCCGTAGGGGTCGTCGTTGAGGCGGTTGGGAGCGTCGGCCAGCTCGGCGTTGACCTCGACGACCGTGCCGGTCACCGGCGCGTAGATGTCCGACACCGATTTCGTGGACTCGACCTCACCCAACGACTCACCCACGGTGACGGCCGCACCCACCTCGGGCAGCTGCACGTAGACGACATCGCCCAGCGCGTCCTGGGCGTAGTCGGTGATCCCCACCCGGACCCGCCCGTCCTCGACGAGGGCCCATTCGTGGTCCTGGCTGTACCGGCGGTCTTCCGGGACGTGCATACGGGCGAGAAACCTAGCGCCCGGGGACTAGCGCAGCATCTGGCGGATGCGGCGGCTGTGCTCCTGGGCCAGGCTGCGGGCCTCGGCGTCGCTGGGCCCCTCGGCCCAGACGTGGGTCAGCGGCTCGTCGGGGTCGGGCAGGACGAGCGCCCAACCGTTGTCGTAGGGGATCTTCACGCCGTCGACGAGGATGAGGTCGCGGTCCTTCATGCGCTCGACCATCAACCGCATGATCGAGCCCTTCTCCTCCCACGGCGTGACGACGGTCTCGTGGTAGATGTGCACCGGCGGGAGGCCCGCGACCATCTTCGACAGCCGCACGCCCGAGCGCTGGAGCAGCTCGAGCAGCTTGACCAGCGCCGCCGTGGCGTCGTAGGCGGGGAGGAAGTCCGGGAAGATGAAACCGCCGTCCTGGCTGCCGGCAAACGAGATGCCGCCCGCCACCGCCGTATCCATCAGGTGCGGGGCCGACAGCTTCGTCCAGACGATCTCCGCCCCGTGCTCGCCCGCCATGCGGGCCACCGCCGCGCTGGCCGACACCGGGATGGCGATGCGGGCGTGGTCGAGCGACGATGCCATCAGCGAGACGAAGATCATCAGGGCCTGCTCGTGGCTGAGCACGTGGCCCTCGTCGTCGACCAGCACCAGGTGCTCGCCGTCGGGGTCGATCACCGCCCCCACGTGGGCGTTGGACGTGCGTACCAGCTGGGCCACCCGGCGGGCGTGGGTGTCGGCGTCGAACTCGACGGCCCCCTTGGTGGCGGCGTAGGGGTTGACCGACAGCACGTCGGCGCCCAGCTTGGCCAGGACACTGGGCATGACGAACGACGTCGAGCCGTACGCGTAGTCGAGGACGACCTGGAAGCCCGCCGAGCGGATCGCCTCGATGTCGACGCTGCGGATCAGGGCGGCCGTGTAGTGCTCGAGCGCCCGGGGGGCGAAGTCGAGGTCGCCGATCTCCGCGGCGAAGGCCCGCCGGAAGTCCTGCCGGTAGTAGAAGCGCTCGATCTTGCGTTGCTGCGACTCGTCGAGGTCGGTGCCGTCGGCGTCGAAGAAGCGGATCGTGACCGACTGGGGGTCGCCCGGCGTCAGCCGCACCGTGATGCCGCCGCCCGCACCCGCCGACCGCACCTGGAACCGCGTGACCGGCACGGTCGACATCTCCAGGTCGTCGACGTCGACACCCGACGCGTTGAGCCCGGCGTGCACGGCCCGCTTGAGGGCCCGGGCCGCCCGGCTCGAGTCACGGGAGGTGATCACCGTCACCCGCTTCTTCATGGTCGTGCCGTAGGCCATCGCCACCCGGCAGGCCAGTTCGGGCGTGACATCGACGTTGGCCAGCCCGCTGACGCCGTGGCGGCCGAACAGCGACCGTGAGCCGCGCGACTCCCACACGATCGAGGAGTTGATGATGGCGCCCTGCTCGACCGTCTTGAACGGGTAGACCTTCACGCCCGGGTTGATGACGGCGTGCTCCCCCACCAGGCAGTCGTCGCCCAGCACCACGCCCTCCTCGGTGCGGGCGTGGGAGCGCAGGTCGCAGGACCGGCCCACGACCGTGCCCCGCAGCCTCACGCCGTTGCTGAGGTAGGCGTTGTCGTGGACGACGGTGCGCTCGAGGTCGGCGTCCTGGCGTACCATCACGTTGGCGCCCAGCACGGTGTACTGCCCGAGCCGGGCCCCGGCCTCGACCCGGCAGTAGTCGCCGATGATCGCGGGACCGTCCACCTTGGCCGCCGGGTCGACCTCGGCGCCCTCGCCCAGCCACACCCGCTCGGCCACGCGGAAGCCGGGCAGGTCGAGGTCGACCTTGCCCCGCAGCACGTCGCGGTGCGCCTTCAAGTACGCCTCGAGGGTGCCGACGTCCTCCCAGTAGCCCTCGGCGACGTGGCCGAACAGCGGCCTGCCCTCGGCCAGGAGCTTCGGGAACACGTCCTCGCTCCAGTCGACCGACCGTCCGTCGGGGATGTACTCGAACACCTCGGGTTCGAGGACGTAGATGCCGGTGTTGACCGTGTCGCTGAAGACCTGCCCCCACCCGGGCTTCTCGAGGAAGCGCTCGATCGACCCGTCCTCGCGGGCGATGACGATGCCGAACTCGAGGGGGTTCTCCATCGACTTGAGGGCGAGGGTCGCGATCGCCCCCTTCTGCTTGTGCACCTCGATCAGCTCGGTGAGGTCGATGTCGGTGAGCACGTCGCCGGAGATCACGAGGTAGGGCTCGGTCAGCTGGGCCTTGGCGTTGCCCACCGAACCGGCGGTGCCGAGAGGGGTTTCCTCGGTGGCGTAGATCATGTGCACGCCGAACTCGGACCCGTCGCCGAAGTACGTGCGGATCGTCTGGGGCAGGAAGGCGAGGGTGACGACCACCTCGTCGAACCCGTGGCGCTTGAGGAGGCGGATGACGTGCTCCATCATCGGCCGGTTGGCCAGGGGCATCAGGGGCTTGGGCTGGTTGGAGGTCAGGGGCCGGAGGCGGGTCCCTTCACCGCCGGCCATGATCACGGCGCGCATCGCGTCCGACCCTACCCGGACGCGGGCGTCGCCTTGCCCTGCCGCCCCTCGGCGAGCGC
>JBOGIC010000028.1:0-5460 GCA_050744985.1 Acidimicrobiales bacterium | reverse complement strand
GGCTTGGGCCGGCGGTCGACGCGGCGGCGGTCGTGGCCCATCTGCGCACCGGCGACAACGGCGCAGCACCGCCCGCCGGCCGGCCCGCGCCGTTCCCTGCACCGGCGCCCGCTCAGTGTCAACCACTGCCGTCGTACGACGATGACGCAGATCGTCCTAGCTCGATCGCGAGGACTGCCGCGGCCGTCCGCGATCTGCTCGAGGAGGCCTACCTGCACGAGTGGGGCGTGCGCCTTTCGTACGTCAACAGCAAGGGCGCCGACAGCCAGATGACCGTCCTGGTCGGTCATGTCTCTCCCCGGAAGGTCGTGGTCGAGACCGTGCCGAGCTACCGCAATCAAACCCTCAACCTCCAGCGGGTCCAGTGGGCCCGCGTTCTCACCGAAGCCGAGGAGGACCAGCTCCTGTGAACGCCGACGGGCCCCTCATCGTCCAGTCCGACCGCACCCTGCTGCTCGACGTCGATCATCCCGACGCCTCCGCGTGCCGGGCCGACATCGCCGTCTTCGCCGAGTTGGAGCGCTCGCCCGAGCACGTGCACACCTACCGGGTCACCTCCCTCGGCCTGTGGAACGCCAGTGCCGCCGGCGTCGACGCGGAGTCGGTCGTCGATGCCCTCCTGCGGTGGTCGCGCTATGCCGTTCCCCAGGCCCTGCTGCTCGACGTGGCCGAGGTCATGTCGCGCTACGGCCGGCTGGTGCTGGACGTGCACCCGGTGCACGGGCTTGTACTGCGCTCCACCGACCGGGCGGTCTTCGAGGAGGTGCTGCGGGCCAAGCCGGTGGTGCCGCTGCTGGGCCCCCGCATCGACGATTCGACGGTCGGCGTGCCGCGGGGCGAGCGGGGCCGCCTCAAGCAGGCCCTGCTCAAGGCGGGGTGGCCCGCCGACGACCAGGCCGGGTACGTCGAGGGCGCGGCGCATGCCGTGGCCCTCCGACCCGACGCCGGGTTCGTCCTGCGGCCCTACCAGGTGGAGGCGGTCGACGCCTTCGCGGCGGCGGGCAGCGGTGTCGTCGTACTGCCGTGCGGCGCGGGCAAGACCCTCGTGGGGCTGGCGGCCATGGCCCGCGCCGGGGCCCGTACGCTTGTGCTGGTCACCAACATCGTCGCCGCTCGCCAGTGGCGCCGGGAGCTGCTGGCGCGTACGTCCCTTCGAGAGGACGAGATCGGGGAGTACTCGGGGGAGTGCAAGGAGGTACGCCCGATCACGATCGCCACGTACCAGATCCTCATCACCCGCCGGCACGGGATGTTCCCGCACCTGGAGCTGTTCTCGGCGGAGGACTGGGGCCTGATCGTCTACGACGAGGTGCACCTCCTACCCGCGCCTGTGTTCCGGATGACGGCGGAGATCCAGAGCCGCCGGCGGCTGGGGCTGACGGCCACGCTCGTTCGCGAGGACGGTCGGGAGGGCGACGTGTTCTCGCTGATCGGGCCCAAGCGCTACGACGCCCCGTGGCGCGATATCGAGGCGCAGGGCTGGATCGCGCCGGCGCGGTGCACCGAGGTGCGCGTCACCCTGACCGACGAGGAACGGCTCGGCTACGCACTGGCCGAGAACGAAGACCGCTACCGCGTGGGGGCGACGGCGCGCTCCAAGCTCGCGGTCGTGGCCGCGCTCTGCGGGGAGGCGGTGCGCCGGGGGGAGCCCACCCTCGTGATCGGGCAGTACCTCGACCAACTGGATGCGATCGCCGACCGGCTGGGGGCGCCGCTGATCAGCGGCAAGACGCCCACGGCGGCCCGCGAGCGTCTCTACGAGGCGTTCCGTCGCGGCGAGGAGCCGGTGCTGGTCGTGTCCAAGGTGGCGAACTTCTCCATCGACCTCCCGGAGGCGTCGGTGGCGGTGCAGGTGTCGGGCACGTTCGGGAGCCGGCAGGAGGAGGCGCAGCGGCTCGGGCGCATCCTTCGGCCCAAGGCCGACGGCCGCCAGGCTCACTTCTTCACGATCGTCGCCCGGGACACCAACGATCAGGACTTCGCGGCGCGCCGCCAGCGGTTCCTCGCCGAGCAGGGCTACGCCTACGAGATCGCCGACGGCGAGGACATCCTCGTCGCCGACGAGCGCCGCCGGCGAGAGGAACAGGTGGGTGGCCTTCCGGGCTTGCCTGCGCCCGGCGAAGGCTGAGCGAGAGCGACATTCCCCGCCGTTTGGCCAGTCAGCGCACGAGGTAGCCCAGCGATCGCGCGGCTGTCGCGAGGTCGGGGAGCAGTCCGGGGTGGGAGAGGGGCATGTCGAGATCGGGACTGGATGGGAGCGCCGGTTCGGCGCGGTCTCGACGTGACTGCGTCGGGAACGGCGTGGTCTGCGTGGCCTACGCCTCCAGCGCCAGGTCGAGCACGTCGGGAAGGGGCTTGAGGCCGGCGGCAAGAAGGATGTGTTCCGTCTCGTCGAGGGATCGCACGTCGGGGAGGTAGACGACGAGCCCGTCGCGCCCGCGGGTGATGAGGACGCGGTAGGCGTTGCGCAGGAGCTGCACAGGATCCGTGAGCGGGTACTGGCGTCGCGCCGGCGTGAGGGACCATGTGCCACCGGCCCATCGCAGGTCTTCGCCCCAGCAGACGATGGGGCAGTCGAGCTCCAGGCCCTGACAGTCGAATTCGGTGGCGACCTTGGTCAACGCCGTGCAGGAAAGGGATTCGCCGCGTGGCGCGTTGAACCAGCGGGCGATGTTGGTCCGGCTCGTCGCCATGAAGCTGTTGTCGACACCGTAGGTGGGCAGGGTGCGGGCGTGGGACGACGCGATCAGGCCGTACGTCTTGGCCGGCTCGTCGTCATAGCGCCGGCGTACGTGATCCTTGGCCTCGTCGAGATCGCGCGTCACGTACATCGGGAAGTCGCCGGCCTGCACACGCAACGCCAAGCGAGCGGCCAACGGGATGCTGGGCGCCAAGACGTGGCGGACCCAGTCGTGGAGCTGATCCGCCCGGCGGCTGCGCAGCGACACAGTGAGGTCGAGCTGAGGGTGTTTGGTGACCGGGAGCCCGAGAAAGTGTGGGGCCAGCTTGGGGGAACAGTGCACCTTCCATGGCCGCGATGCGTTCGGGGCGATGGCCGCGTCGCGCCATTGCGAGAGCCCACCCTCCTCCCCGGCGTAGATCTCCTGGCCCTCCCCGATGAGGCCCACGAGCGACGCCCAGTGCGGGACCCTCTCACCGATCTGCACGAGCAGGTCGGGCTCCGACGCGTCGACGCCGCGCTTCGCGTTCATGTACCGCTTGTCCCATGCCCGCTGGGCCTCGTCGAACACGATGACATGGTCGTCCGGCAGACGGTGGCGGCTCGAGGTCGCGTAGGTCTTGACGAAGGCGTGGAGGTCGCGGACGAACGCTCGGCTCTCCAGCGCGTCCTGCAACACCTTCACCAACGGACCGTTCCCGGATAGGAACATGGCGCCGCCGACCTCCGAGGATCGCTCGTACACGAGCCGCAGGCCGGCGAGGGTCTTCCCGGAGCCCGGCACGCCGGTGACGAAGGCGAGGACGTGATCCCCCTCCCGGGCGGCCTGCTCGACAAGCCGGCCGAGCAGTTCCACTGTCTGCGGGATCCCGGCCGACTGCGCGTGGACGACGTGTGGCGGCGGGTCGTCGAGGAAGATGCGCCGCGCCGCTTCGACCAAGGTCGGCAAGGGCGTGTACGGCGCGTCGAGCCAAGTGTCGAGATCGATGGCGCCTTCGCCGGCGGAGGCGAGGAGGTACCGGACGAGCTGTTCGGGGGCGATGATCGACGTTTCTTCCAGCACGCGGGCGAATTCGGGAACGGCGCCGGCAACCACGAGAATCGGAACGACCCGCAGGCCATGGGTCGCGGCGTGGTAGTCCGCGAGGTCGCGGGCATAGGCCCTCACCTGGTCGAGGGCAGCCTGCCTCGGGAGCGCCGCGCTCTTGAACTCCACGACCACCACCACGTCGCCGGTGAGCACGACGACATCCGGTCGCCGGCCTCCCTCGAGCGGTAGCTCGTACTCGAAGACGACCGACCAGCGATGAGCAACGGCCGCGTCCGCCAACACGCAGTCGCGCAGCGCGCTCCGGACCGCCGCTTCCTCGTGCCGCCACGCCTCCGTCTGGAGGCCGGCGGCCGGGCTGCCGAGCAGATGGCGGTGATGATCGTCGAGGTGTCGAAGGACCACCTCACGCGGAGTCGAGAGGAATGCTCCTACCGATCCCGCCCATCCCCAGCCGTCCGGCACGGCGGAGATCTTGTCATCCGCAATCCGGTGGCGTGACACGATGGGGCGAGGGATGGAGCATCTCGAGGCCTGTCCGTTCGTTGGGACCGTCAGCGCCAACAAGTGTGAGTGGTGCCGGCGCGAGCGGACGCCGTGCTGGGTGACCGAAGGTGGCCACGCGTACCACGTCCACTCGGACTGTCCGGCCCTCCAGGAAGGCCGCACCCACCCGCTGCATCGCACCACGCTGGCTGCCGTCATGGGCGAGTGGGACGGCTGCTACGTGTGCGTCTACGGCATGTGCATGGCGTGCGCGGTCGGCCGGCACGACCGCTGCACCCCGACGCGGTCGACGACCGGGGCGTGTTCGTGTGCCGACCGACGACACCGGTAGCCCTCAGCCGGCGAAGGGCCAGCGGGCGTGGCGGCCGTCCTCGAGCACCTTCATGGCCGTGAAGGTGGCGTCGGTGAAGCCGCCCAGCGTGTAACGGCCACGCTCGCCGGCCGGGAGGGCCGACGGCCGGTAACCGGCCAGGTTGAACGTGTAGATGAGCGGCACGTGGTCGAGCCGCACGTGGCCCGAGTCGTGCTGCTGGTCGTCGGTGAGGATGACCACGCGCCGGTGGCGCTTCGGGTCGAAGTGCCGGGCGACGGCGGTGTGGCCGAACGTGGCATGGCCAACCGAGCCGACCAGGCCCACGACCTTGGCCACGCCGGCCAGGACCGACGCACCGGCGAGACCCTCGACCTTGCGGTTGTGCTCGCCGTAGATGACGACGGTGACGTTGGTCGAACGCCGTGCCGTGGCCATGGCCATCACGGCGGCGACCTCGACGCGCGACAGCACCGAGCGACCCGACACCGCCGTCTGCATCGAGCCCGACGTGTCGATCACCACGAGCGTGCCGTCGAGGGCGGGGATGTTGGCGACGGTGAGGTCGAGAGTGCGGCCGAGGGCCCGCTTCCAGTTGTCCGACGGCGCGTGCTTGTAGGCCGCCCACACCTGGTAGGGGAACAGCCGTGCCTTGGCGACGTCGTCGGGACCGGTGATCTTGGCGATGACCGCCTCGACGGTCCCGTCGCCGATGCCGTCGCCGATGCCGTCGCCGATGCCGTCGCCGATGCCGTCGCCGATGCCGTCGCCGATGCCGTCGCCGATGTGCGCCCGGTCGAAGTTGCGTAGGTTGCGGATCAGCGCCATGACGCCCATCGACGGGATGACCGACGCCCACGCCTCGGCGTCCATGCCGCCCGGGAGCCAGCCCGACAGGCGCTCCCACGAGAACCC
>JBOGIC010000027.1:0-2133 GCA_050744985.1 Acidimicrobiales bacterium | reverse complement strand
TGCGCCGGCCGACGGCGTCGACATCGCCGTTCGTGCGCACGAGGTAGTAGCTCGCCGTCCCTTCGGTGCCGGCGAGGGCGGCCACGTCGGCCAGGTTGGCCCACCCGAACTGGAAGGCGAACGCGTTTCCCCCACCCACGATGGAGCTGACCCGGAGCCCCCGCGGCCCGATGGCCAACGTGTCGCCGACCTTCACGCCGAAGTTCTTGGCGAAGACCCGGTCGATCACGATCTCTCCCGGCCGCGGGGCCGTGCCGCTGTCCCGGACCGCCTCGGGCCAGCCCGTCATGCTGTTCGGTGAAACGCCCAGCAGGAACAGGTCGGTGTCCTTCCCGTTCAGCGTGAGCCCGACCGGGCGGCTCAGCAGCGGTGACACCTGCTGGACGCCCGGCACGCGGGCGATCTTCGGTTCGTCGGTCATGGGCAGCACGGTCCGCGACTGGAGGAAGTCGGCGGGCGTTCCCTCCTGGGCCACCCACAGGTCGGCGCCCGACGTGCGGACGTAGCGAGTGGCGTCGGCGATGATCCCGGAGTAGAGCCCCCGCAGGATGATGATCAACAGGACGGCGAAGGCCACGCCGGCGACCGAGATGGCGAACCGCGTGCGCTCTCCCGCCAGGTTCTTCCAGGCAATGTTGGTCATGGCGCTGCCGCGCCGGTGTTGGTCATGTAGCGCCGAGTCGTTGCGCCACGAGGCGCAGGCGGTCCATCGGCTGGACCAGGGCGACGCGGACGTGTCCTTCGCCCGCCTCCCCGTAGAACTCCCCGGGCGACACCAGGGCTCCACCCTCCTTGGCCAGGCGGGCGGTGAAGCCCCATGCATCACCGTCCGGCGCCGGCACCCACAGATAGAAACTGCCTCCGGGAATTGTCGCGTCAACCACACCCGCGAAGTAGTGCAGCCGCTCCCGGTAGCGCTCGCGCTGCACGTCGACGTGGTCGTCGTCGGCGAAGGCCACCGCTCCGGCGGCCTGCACCGGCCCCGGCGGCATGAGCCCGGCGTGCTTGCGTACCTCGGCGACGTAGCGCACGAGATCGGGATCCCCGGCGTAGAACCCGGACCGCACCCCGGCCAGGTTCGACCGCTTCGAGAGCGAGTGGACCGCCAGCACACCCTCGAGCCCGTGCTCGAGGATCGTGCGGGGTGAGCCGTCCCAGGTGAACTCGGCGTAGCACTCGTCGGACAGCACCGGGATCCCGCGCTCGCGTCCCCACGCCGCCGCCGCGGCGAGGTCGTCGAGGTTGCCGGCGGGGTTGCCCGGGCTGTTGACCCACAGGCACAGGGCCCGCGCCGCGTCCTCGTCGGCGACCGTGGACAGGTCGATCCGCCACTGCTCGTCGACCCCGACCGGGACGGCACGGCACCCGGCGAGCGTGGCGCCCATGGCGTAGGTCGGGTAGGCGACGGCCGGGTGCAGGACGGTGTCGCGATCGGGCCGGCGCAGACGCAGTACGTGGGGCAGGCTGGCCACCAGCTCCTTGGTGCCGACACAGGCGGCGATGGCGGCGACGGGGATCTCGACCCCGAACCGGCGGGACATCCAGCCCTGCGCCGAGTCGCGGAAGGCGGCGCTGCCGATCGACGGCGGGTACCCCCGCTCGGCGCCCGACGTGGCGAGGGCGGACACGACGGCGGAGGGCGGCGGGTCGAAGGGCGTGCCGATCGACAGGTCGACGACGCCGCCGTCGTGCGCCGCCGCCACCGCCTTGAGGTCATCGAGGCGGTCGTAGGGGTACGGCGGCGGGGTGAAGACCTCCCTCACGACGCGACGAACGCGGCGAAGCGGGGCACGTCGACCTCGTGCAGACGGGCCCGCACACGGGTGGCGTCGGCCTCGTGCTCCTCGGCCAGCACCTCACCGTGCCGGTGGAGGGCCGCGACCACGTCCCCCCGGTCGTAGGGCACGACCAGTTCGACCACCCGGAACAGCGCTCGCAGCCGGTCGGCCAGCGCCGTCAGGAGGTCGTCGATCCCCTCGCCCGACCGGGCCGACAGCACGACACCGCCGGGATGGCGTTGCTTCAAGCGGTCGAGGCGCGGCTTGTCCTCCGGCGTCAGGAGATCGGCCTTGTTGAACACCACCAGCTCCGGCACGTGGTCGGCGCCGATCTCGGACAGCACGGAGCGCACGG
>JBOGIC010000026.1:0-2568 GCA_050744985.1 Acidimicrobiales bacterium | reverse complement strand
GACTCGACGTTGGGCTCGGGCCAGAACACCGTCGGCGGCACCCGGGCCACGACCTTGGCGTCGGCCCACCACGCCACCTTCACGGAGACCGCGCCGTAGGCGTCGTCACCGGCGGCCGCGGCCAGGCGCTCGCCCACCTCGCGCTGCACCATCACGAGCATGCGGTCGATGGCGGGCACCTCGTCGAGGAGACCGACGACGAGCGGAGTGGCGATGTTGTACGGGAGGTTGGCCACCAGGGCCCAGTGGTCATCGCCGCCCAGCAGGGCGACCCAGTCCATGTCGAGCGCGTCGCCCTCGACGATGTGCACGCCGGCCGGTTCGGCAACCTCGCGCAGCGCCGGGAGCAGCTTGCGGTCGATCTCGACGGCCGTCACCGCCGCACCGGTCTCGGCCAGCGCCAGCGTCAGGGCGCCGAGCCCGGCCCCCACCTCCACGACGTGGTCACCGGCGCCCACACCGGCCAGGCGCGCCACGCGGCGCACCGTGTTGGTGTCGACGACGAAGTTCTGCCCGAGGGCGCGGCTCGGGTGCACGTCGTGACGAGAGGCGAGATCACGGACCTGGCGGCGGTTGATGCGTCAATCAGTACTCGATGACGACGTTGATGACCCCAACCTCCGCCGGCGCCAGCTTCTCGAACGTGTCCATCGAGAGGTCGATCAGCCGCGGCGGTTCGGGCCCCCACTGGTCGACGTAGCACGTCGTCGAGACGTTGGTGGAGATCCGCGTGACCTTGATGATCGTCCCGATCGGCGCGGTCCGGTGCGCGCAACTGCCGTCCGGCGCGTTGAACCAGGTCGCCTCGCCGCGCTCGGTCTTGGTCGGCTTGGCCGCCGACGTGCTGAGGGCCGGGGCGGCGGTGGGCGGCGTGGTCGTCGTCGTGGTCGTCGTCGCCTGCGGCGCGGTCGTGGCCGTCGTCGTGGGCGGGTCCGTCCTCGGCGGCGTGGTGGTCGCGACGGTCACCGGTGCGGCGGCCGTAGTGGGCGTCGTGGTCGGGGCCGCCAGCGCGGAGTCGTAGCTCTTCGCCGCCACGGTCGTGGGTGGCGCGGTCGTGGTCGGGGCGAGCGTCGTCGTCGGCGTCTCGGTGACGATGCGGTCGGGGGCCAGCCACGTCGACGCCGGCGCGGGCGCGGGCGTGGTCATCGGGGCGACGGCCTGCAGCTCGAAGCCGTGGCGCGAACTGCCCCCGCCGGCCAGCAGGTACAAGGCGGGCACGGCCACCATGGCGGCGCAGAGCCCGAGGGCGTAGAGAGCACGGGAGGATGTCCGCCGGCGTCTACGCCTACGCCTCGCTGCTGTCAGGACTTCCCACCTCTTCCTGGCCGGGCCGCGCAGGGACCATACGCGGACGGTTCAGCGGTCGCAAACCAGCCTTCAACGGATGTTGAACACTTTCGTGGCGTTGGCGGTCGTCCGGGCGGCGAGGTCCTCTTCGCCCTCACCGCGCAGAACCGCCAGGGCGGAACCAACGACGGCGGCCATGGCCGGCTCGTTCGGCTTGCCCCGGTGGGGCTCGGGCGTGAGGTAGGGGGCGTCGGTCTCGATCAGCAACCGGTCGGCCGGACACATCGCCGCCGCGGCCCGCAGGTCGTCGGCGCGCTTGAACGTGACGATGCCGCTGAACGAGAGGTAGGCGCCCAATTGCAGCGCGATCCGTGCCTCGTCGGGCCCGCCGCTGAAGCAGTGGAACACGACCCGCTCGGGCACGCCCTCGGCGCGCAGGATGGCGAAGGTCTCGTCCCATGCGTCGCGGGTGTGGATGACGAGGGCGAGATCGTGGATGCGCGCCAGCGCGATCTGTGCGGCAAACACGGCGCGCTGCACGTCGCGCGGCGAGTGTTCGTAGTAGTAGTCGAGCCCGCACTCGCCGATGCCGACGACGCCCGGCGCGTCGATGAGCGGGAGCAACCCGTCGGTGCCGTGCTTGGCGTCGTGCGGGTGCACGCCGACCGTCGCCCACACCCGCCCGGGCGCCGCCGCCGCGATGTCAATGGCCTGACGCGACTGCTCGGCGTCGGTGCCGATGCACACGACCCGCGTGACACCCGCCTCGGCGGCGCGGTCCAGCGCCCCGTCAGGTATCCCGTCGTACTGGAGATGGCAGTGGGAGTCGGTCCACACAGCCTTGAAACTATGGGCGCTTCCGCGGGAAGAGGGGTGGACCCTTCTCCACCGGCAGGTCGCCCGGGTACCCGCCCCAGCCCGCATCGCCTGGGAGACGGCGGTCGGCCGGCGACCCGTCGAGGCCCAGCCGCCGCCACGCCTCCTCGGTGGCGTTCGGGATCGCCGGCCACGCCAGGAGGCAGACGATCCGCACCGCTTCCAGCGCGTCGCCGAGGACGGCGTCGACCTCCGCGCCCGGCTCGGCCTTCCACGGCTCGTGGGCCTCGAGGTAGGCGTTGGTCTCGCGGATCAGCCGCCACGTGGCTTCGAGGGCATCCGACGGCGCGAGCCGTCCCCACGCGTCGGCGGCGGCGTCCACCACCGCCGTCGCGACATCGCGCAGCGGGCTGTCCGCGTTCGGCTTCGGCCCGGTGCCTCCGCACTTCGAGCCGACCACCGTCG
>JBOGIC010000025.1:0-6926 GCA_050744985.1 Acidimicrobiales bacterium | reverse complement strand
CGCGGCGGCAAGCCCGGCGACGGCATCATCGCCCTCGACCTGGCGGCCAGCGACGTGCCGACGCCGGGCATCTACTACGGGCGGGTCGCCATGACCACCGACAAGCTCGCCTTCGACCTCAACAACCCCCCTGACGGCCGCCGCCAGCTGCGGGCCTACGTCTCCGACGCCGAGCCCGAGCCCGAGGGCGACATCGAATGGTTCACGTCACCCTTCACCGGCAACACGTTCTCGATATCGTCGGTCGGCGGCGGGTCCAAGATCGAGGGCACCGTCGCCGCCGACGGGATCTCCGGCACGCTCACCCTCGCCGGCCAGCCCGGCCGCCGTTACTTCGCCGCTCCGGCGGGGGACGGAGCGGGGATCTACGACGTCACCGTTCGGGACGACCGCAGCCACATGGGCACGTCCGAAGAGGGCGGCAAGCTCGAGCTCTCCTACCGCGAGGGCATGGTCATGGGCGTGGTCACCGCCCCCAACGGCCAGCAGATCGACCTGCTCGGCGCCGACCTCACCGAGAGCTACCAGTACGGGATCGAGGGCAGCCTCCCCGGCACCTACGTGGCCTTCGCGGCACCGAGCGGTCGCTTCCTCATCGGTCGCAACGGCGACGTGCGGGGCGGGCACCCCGGCCTGAACATCATCGGCCTCGACAAGAAGTGCTGAGCCGCCTACCGGCCCTACCGGCCGGCGGGTTCGAATATCTCGACGAGGTTGCCGGACGGGTCGACCACCAGCACCTGGGCGCCGCCCGGTCCGCGAACGACATCGTTGCGGAAGGTCACGCCCTCCGCGGTGAGGCGGGCCATCTCGGCGTCGAGGTCGTCGACCACGAAGTGGATGCGGTTCCAGCCGCCCGGGCCGGGGTGCTCGCCGTCGGCCATCGGTCGACTGGCTGAGCTGTCGGGACCGGAAAGCAGGAGACGCAGGCCCCCCCGGGTGACGTCGGCGAAGGCCGGGAGCCGCTTGGTCTGCAGGTCGAAGCCGAAGTGGCTCGTGTAGAAGTCGATGGCGGCGGCGACATCGTCCACCATGTAGCGCACGTTGACGATCTCGTCAGTGGGCATCTGGTCAGTGGGCATGGTGCCTCCTTCTCCTGGCGTGGTCGGTGATGTCGGCGACGAGCAAGCCGATGCGCACCTCGAGCTCGTCGGCCGTGCGACAGAACGCCGGGTAGGTCTCGGCGTCTGAGCTCCCCTCGGCGGCGGGGTCGGGCATGCTCCAGTGGGCGGCCGCCGGCTGACCGGGGAACTCGGGGCAGATCTCCCTCACCTTGTCGCACAGCGTGATGACCCGATCGAAATGGGAGCGGTTGAACCGGCGCAGGTGCTTCGTCGGCCGTCCCGAGATGTCGATGCCGCGCTCGGCCATCACGCGGACCGCGTTGGGCTGCAGGTCCTTGGGATGGCTGCCGGCGCTGCGGGCGCGGATGGCCTGACCGGAGCGGTGCGCGAGCAGCGCCTCGGCCATCTGGGATCGGGCGCTGTTGCCGGTACACAGGAACAGCACGACCGGCGCTCGCCCTCGCCCCGACGTGAACGGTTCGACCGCGGCGGGCGAGAGCCGCAGGCCGGGATGCAGCGCGGTGCCCGTGGCGCCGAGCAGGTCCCGGCAGCGGACCAGGTCCACCCGGTAGTACACGTCGCGGCCGTCTGCGGAGCTGCGCCGGGCGCTGACCAGACCGGCGTTGCGCAGCTCCGCCAAGTGGTACGAGATCAGGTTCTGGGGCTTCCCCAGCATCTCGGTCAGCTCCCCGACGCGCCGGTCGCTCTGGGCCAGCGCGCTGAGCAGATGCCAACGCTGCGGGTCGGCGACCAGCTGGAGAAACTCGGGCGGTGGCGCGTACGGCGTGACCGGGCCCATCCACCAATTATATCAGTTGCAGCTGATGGATTGTGACGCATACCTTGGGCGCCATGGCGCTCAAGCCCGGTGACCCCGCTCCCGACTTCACGCTGCTCGACCAGAACGGCGAGACCGTCTCGCTGGCGGACTTCAAGGGCCGCAAGGTGCTCGTGTACTTCTACCCGAAGGCCGACACCCCGGGGTGCACCACCCAGGCGTGCGGGCTGCGTGACGCCGCACCGCAGATCGGCGAGACCGTCGTCGTCGGCATCAGCCCCGACAAGACTCCCGCCCTCGGCCGGTTCGACACGAAGTACGGCCTCGGGTTCCCGCTCCTGTCCGACGCCGACCACGCCGTGGCCGAGGCGTACGGCGTCTGGGGTGAGAAGAAGAACTACGGCCGCACGTACATGGGCATCATCCGCTCCGCGTTCCTGGTCGACGAAGACGGCACGCTCAGCGATGTCTGGTACAAGGTTTCGCCGAAGGACACGGCGACGAACCTGCTCAAGGCGCTGGCGTAGCCGCCGGAACGTTCACCGCCAGGCGGACGATGCGGTGCGCGACCAGGCGGCGCCCGATCTCGTGCACGTCCAGCTCGACGGACAGGTCGCCGCCACCGGTGCCGTCCAGCTCGATGTCGACCTCGGCCACGCACGACTCCCCAGGTGGCAGGCAGTTCGACTGCCACCAGCCGCGATGGGGCGGACGGCTGCCCTGCCGGGTCACCAGCACCCGCCCCGGCCAACCGGCCGTCAGCCGGCTGTCGACTTTGTGCACGACCCCCCCGACCTTCCCGCGGTTGACCAGTGTGACCTCGCCCCGGACCGCTCTGCCGTCGAAGGTGACGTTGGTCAACGCCTCGGGCTCGACGGCGATCTCGCTGTCGCCCTGCACCTTCACGAGTACGGCCCAGCCCGCGGCGGCGGCGCCGGCCACCCCCATGACGCCGAGCAGCAGCCCTTTCATTCCTTCACGACCTGGATCGTCTCGAGGCGCGGATCGGACGGCCCCACGATCCGTCCCCCGGCGACCACCTGGGCGGTCAGGTGGGCCACGAGGGCGGGGTTGAGCCGTTCGCCCGGCACCAGCACGGGAATCCCGGGCGGGTAGGTGGCGGCCATCTCGGCCGAGACCCGCCCCACCGCGTCCGCCAGCGACACCCGTTCCTGCGGGGCGTGAAAGGCCTCCATCGGGCTCAGCACCTGTTCGGGCAGCACCCGCAGTGCCTCCTCCACGAAGCCCGTCGGGTTCAGCCGGTCGGGGTGGGGGTCGTCGGCGATCGCCCGCAGCGCCTCGGCGAACCGGGCCAGGTCCCGCCGCGTGTGCCCGATCGTCACGTCGGCCAACACGTTGGCGAAGTCCGACAGCTCGACGGCCACGTTGAACTGGTCGAACAGCAGGCGGTCGACCTCGTAGCCGGTGCGGCCCGTCCCGGTGACGTTGACGACCAGGCGGGTGGGGTCGACGGCCACGACGCCGTGGTTGCCGACCAGGGCCTTGCCCAGGCACGACAGGCGGGGGTGCGACTCGATCTCGGCCCGCGCCTCCTCGGCCAGCTCGATGGCCTCCGTGAGCAGACTCTCGCCCTCGGTCACCATCTGCATACGGGCCACGTCGAGCGACGCCCGCAGCAGGGCGGAGGCGCTCGTGCTCTGGATCATGTTCGCCACCACGTCGACCCGGTTGGCGTCGACGAACGGTCCCTGCACGTGCACCATCGACGCCTGCAGGAACGCGCCCAGCAGTTTGTGGATCCCCGTGACGGCCATGTCGGCGCCCACGGACAACGCGTGTGGCGGCAGCGACGGGTGGAACGGGAAGTGGGCGCCCCACGCCTCGTCCACCAGCAGCGGGACGCCGTGGCGGTGCGTCACCTCGGCGATGCCCGCCACGTCCGACGCGGCGCCGTAGTAGGTGGGGGAGACGATGAGGACGGCCCGCGCCTCGGGGTGGGCATCGAGCCCGTCCGCAACCTGGTCGGCCGTCACGCCGTGGGCGATGTGGCTCTCGGGGTCGAGCTCGGGATGGATGTAGACGGGCCGGGCGCCCGACACCACGAGCCCGCCGACGATCGACTTGTGGGTGTTGCGCGAGGTGACCACCACGTCGCCCGGATGGCAGGTGCTCATCAGCATGATCTGGTTGCCGGCCGTCGAGCCGTTCACCAGGAAGAACGAGCGGTCGGCGCCGTACGCGGCGGCGGCCAGGGCCTGCGCCTCGGCCAGCGCGGAGCGGGGCCCGCCGTCGAGGTCCCCCAGGCCCGGGCAGACGTCGAGGGCCAGCACGTCCATCCCGACGGCCTCCCGCAGCCACGGATGGGCGCCTCGGCCGGCGATGTGGCCGGGCGTGTGGAACGCGGCCCAGTCACGGGACGCGTGCGCCCGGAGCGCCTCGAAATAGGGCGCGCGGCTCTGGTCGGCGAGGGTCAGGTTCGCACCAGGACGAGGGGAGTCTGCTCGTCGTCGTTGCCCTGGGGGTTGGGTCGCATGGCCTCGACGAGCATGTCACGGTCGAGGAAAGCCGACGCGCCGAGGATCTCGACGCGGCCCAGGTCATTGGCGTCGACGACCGCCGCGCCGCAGCCCAGCTCGTTGGCGACGCGGCGGGCGACGCCGTCGGGGTCGTCGGGGCCCAGGATGATGTTCTGCGTGTACGGCGGCATCGTGCCCGGGATGTCGTCCATCCACGCGACCTTGCGGCCCACGAGCCGGTAGAAGTCGCCCCGCCGCCCGAGCAGGCGCGACGGCCCGGCGGCGAGCAGGGCGAGCACGAACCGCGCCGCGCCCGCCTCGTTCATCCCGACCTGGGCGGCATAGGGCGTCGAGAGGCTGCTGTCGAAGTTGAAGAACCGGCAGGCGATGCGGGCCACGGGGGTCGGGTGGATGTCGTCGATGTCGACGATGCGGCCCTGGGTGATGGCAAGCGGCGTCTCGCAGATGGCGAGAATGTCCGACGGCTCCGGGCTGACACCGGCCGCGTCCAGGGCGCGCCGCGCCACGTCGACGATGTCGTCGCCGGGAACGAGGAGGTCGGTCTTCAGGGGGATGGCCTCCACCACCACCGACGGTACCCGCTGCGGTCAGGGACCCTCCATCCTGGGCCTCGCTACTGTGGGCGCCGATGGCCTTCCGGGGATGGCCCGCCGAGGCGTTCGAGTTCTTCGAGGGGCTCGAAGCCGACAACACCAAGACGTTCTGGCAGGCCCACGAAGCCGCCTACAAGGCCGACGTCCGGGGCCCCATGGAGGAGCTGCTGGCCGAGCTGGCGCCCGAGTTCGGAGAGGGCAAGCTGTCGCGCCCCTACCGTGACCTGCGCTTCAGTCCGAACAAGGCCCCGTACAAGACCCAGATCTACGCCGTGCTCGGCGGCGTCGGCTATGTGGGGCTCTCGGCGACCGGGCTCAGCACCGGCCGGGGGTACTACATGATGGACGCCGCGCAGCTCGAGCGGTACCGCCACGCCGTCGTCGACGACGCCCTCGGCGCGGATCTGGCCGGGGTCGTCGCCGCCACCGAGAAGAAGGGTCTCGAGGTCGCGAGCTTCGAGTCGCTCAAGACCGCGCCCCGCGGCTACCCGAAGGACCATCCCCGGGCCGACCTGCTGCGCCGCAAGGGCCTGTTCGCCTGGAAGTCATGGGAGCCGGCACCGTGGATGGGCACCAAGGCGGCCAAGACCCGCATCGTCAAGGTCTTGCACGACGCCGAGCCGCTCCACCGCTGGCTCGACGCCAACGTCGGTTGACGTATCAGCGGCGGGGTTACGGCGCTCCAAGCCGGCATGAGGAACATTCTCGTTGCCGTCGCCCTGCTGTTCACCGCCACCCTGGCCTGGGTCCTGATCGCCGGCCGCTTCGACCGCGGACTCCCGGTGACGCGCGACCAGTTCGGCCCGGCGTGGCCGCTGACGGTCTCAGAGGGCACGCTGCGCTGCGAGTCCTGGGCGGAGATCACCCTGCAGCACGGCGGCACCACCTACCGGCTCGACGGTGGCCTCGACCACGGCGCCTACTCCGACATCAGCCCGCTTCGGGCCGAGGACGGAGCCGGCGGCAAGAAGGACCTGGCCCCACTGATCGAGCGAGGCTCCCGCCTCTGCCGCTGAGCTGACCCACCGGCACGAGAGACTGCGAACATACGTTCGATATAATGGGGGGCATGACCAGGCCCCTTACCAACGCAACGCCGCCAAGGCCCTCATCGAGCAGGGCATGTCTGTAACCCAGGCGGCTGACCGCCTCGGGATCCCTCGGGGGACCATCGTCACCTGGGTCCGGGCCGGATTCAGACCCACTCGTGATCCGCGAAAGCCGTGTCGACCTTGTCCCCATGTCGAACCAGCGAGCACGAATCCGGCCTATGCGTATCTCCTCGGGCTATACCTGGGCGACGGATATATTGCATCGCATGTTCGGGGCGTATACCGGCTGCGCATCTCGCTCGATCTAAAGTATCCCGGCATCATCGATGAGTGCCGGGTGGCGATGTCAGCGGTGCACGACGCTCCCGTGAATTTGGTGATGTCGGTCGGCTGCCTCGAGGTCGCGTCCTACTGGAAGCACTGGCCGTGCCTCTTCCCACAACACGGCCCCGGACCCAAGCACAAGCGACCGATCATCCTTGCGCCGTGGCAGCGTCGTGTGGCCCTCGAAACGTACCCTGAGCTGCTCGTGCGAGGGTTGATCCACTCCGACGGGTGCCGAGTGATCAACAATGTCAAAGTGCGCGGCAAGCGGTACGCATACAGCCGCTATCACTTCACCAATCACTCGTACGACATCCACTCCATATTCGCCGAAGCCTGCGCCGCTGTGGGCGTGACTTGCCGGTTCAACAACCGGTGGAGCCAGTCAATCGCACGCCGTGAATACGTTCGCCGAATGGACAAGATCGTGGGACCAAAATGCTGACTTGTGCCCGGAGCGGGACTCGAACCCGCATGCCCTTTCGGACAATAGATTTTGAATCTATCGCGTATGCCATTTCGCCATCCGGGCCAAACAATTAGTCTACCACTTATCACTATCGCCGTCGAGCTTTTGCCTGCCAGAAGAAGCCGATCTGGCCCGCTACCGCCGGGAC
>JBOGIC010000024.1:0-2735 GCA_050744985.1 Acidimicrobiales bacterium | reverse complement strand
TGGCGAGATTGCGCACGACGCCTGCAACCCTACCCAGGGGGCGAAGCTTCCCTTTCCGGGCGGTTGTCGCGAAACTCCAAGTAGAGGTCGATGAGCGCCTTGCGCTGACCGTCGGTCAGTCCCGGCTCGGAGCGGATGCGCACCACCAGGTCACCCCGCTCGGGCTCGAGGATCCCGGCCCGGACGTAGAGCAGCTCGATGGGCAGGCCC
Organism: Acidimicrobiales bacterium; assembly: GCA_050744985.1. GTDB lineage: Bacteria > Actinomycetota > Acidimicrobiia > Acidimicrobiales > AC-14 > JBOGIC01. Next base: position 2,525 of record JBOGIC010000024.1, on the reverse strand, counting down.
AGTGCCTTGGCGATCTGCTGCAGCACGTCGGCCGACGGCCGCCGCAGCCCCCGCTCGATCTGGCTCAAGTAGGGGTTCGAGATCCCTGAGGCCTCCGACAGGCGCCGCAGCGACAGGTCCTGCGCGCGCCGTTGGACGCGGATGAACGCACCCAGCTCCTCCGAACCGCCCGCCACCTTCGCCTCCCCCCTGCACGCCCTCGCCGCCCCCGCCTAGGGGCAACCCCGATCCGGCTATGCCGGCCCCTTGTCAGCTCCGCTCCGGCTCCTGGAAGCGGCTCGTCAGCTCCTTCTGTATCACGTCGATGACATCGAACACGGCCTGACGCTGAGACGACACCCGGCGCTCGAAGGCGCGAAGGCGCTCCGAGACGCCCTCGAGGTCGCTCGGCGACATCTCGGGCACCGAGCCCAGAGCCGACGGCCCGCTGATGGCGTCGAGCTCCGACGTGAGGTCGGGATCGTCGGGCGGCTGCAGGTTGGTCGGCATCCGGCCGGGGCCCGGCGGGCGCGAACGATCGGCGAGGATCTGCGGCAAGTGCTCGACCAGATCGCTCAGGTCGCCGGCGGTTCCGCCGTTCGCCCGGCGGTCGATCTCGGCGGCGACGATGTCGAGCCGGCCCTGCGCCAGGCGCCGGAGGAATGACACCTTCGCCTCGACCGCGACGCACTTGTCCCGGCGGGCGCGCAGCCCTTCCTCGTCGAGCCTCTCGACGTCCTCGAGGAAGCCCTGGTCGAGCACCCGGTCAAGGTCTCGGTCGAGCATCGCCATCAGGGTACCAACGGGCGGACGCGACCTCGGCGGGACGCTGGGTGGTAGCGGTAGACCACCCGGCCCTGGACCCGCGCCGGCGGCACCGGCCCGTAGTGGCGGCTGTCGGTGCTGGAGTCGGCATGGTCCCCAAGGACGGTCACCCCGGCCGACGAGACGCCCACGACGCGCTTGACCACCAGCCGTCCGTCCGGGTCGCGCACGACGGCGACATCGCCGGGGTGGATACGGCGGGTGCGGGCGATCAGCACCCGCTCACCGGCGTGGAGCGTGGGCGCCATGCTGTCGCCGGCGACCTCGAAGCGGCGCAGCCGCCGCCCGAGCATCGCGACCGCCGTCGCGATGCCGCATGCGATGAGCCACGGGCTCGGTGGGTAGTGTGCATAGCGAGACCACGCAGCGGAACGAAGGAGCTCAGGCATGCCCGTAATCGACCGCCTCCTCGCCCTCGCCGACCGGATCTGCCCCCCGGCCCTTGTCCATGCCCACTGTGACTTGCCGTGCGGTGTCTACGACCCGGCGCAGGCGCGCATCGAGGCCGAGTCGGTGAAGGCGATCCAGGAGAAGTACCAGGGGTCCGACGACGAGTCCTTCCGCGAGCGGTGCATCATCATCAAGGAGGAGCGGGCCGACCTGGTCAAGCACCACCTGTGGGTGCTGTGGACCGACTACTTCAAGCCCGAGCACGTCGAGAAGTACCCCGACCTTCACCAGCTGTTCTGGGACGCCACGAAGGCGGCCGGCGCCGCCAAGAAGTCCAACGACCCCGCCAGCGGCCAGAAGGTCCTCGACCTGGTCGCCGACATCGACAAGATCTTCTGGGACACAAAAAAGTAGCGCCGTAGGTCAAAGGCGACCCCGGTTGCGGGGGCCTCTCAGCGAAGGAACGCGGCGGCTATCCAGGCCCAGATGGGGGCCATCACCAACAACGAGTCCAGGCGGCGTAGGGCGGGGGCGTTGGCGTCGCGCTCGCCCAGCAGCACCGATCCCGCCAGGGGCCCGCACGGGGCCAGGATGGCGGCGACGAGGCCGAGCAGCAGCGGGCTGCCCTCGGGGAACGGCGGCACGAGGATGACCGCGGACAGCATGGTGACGGGGATGAGGGTGGCGATGCCGGCCGCCGGCCCTTCCCACGCCGAGGATGCGCCGGTGCCCACGAGGTAGGCGCCCGCGTCGTAGGCGGCGGCGAAGGCGAGCAGCAACAACGGTGCGTGCAGGCCGATGTTGCGCAGCAGCACAACCGAGGCCACCGCCAGGCCGATCACCACGCCGATGGCGAGCGTCAGGCCGACGTCTCGGGCCGGCGCCTTGGTCTGTGCGAACACCCGCACCAGGAGCGTGACGACGACGGCGACCGCGACCGCGGCGGTCATCTCCCGCAGACCGGCGATGGCGCACAACGGCAGCACGGCTGCGATGGCGCCGGCGAGGGGAATCATCGGTTTCTCGTTGCGGGCGCGCCAGACGCGTGCGGTCTGGATGCCGGCCAAGCCGGCGCACAGCGCGAGCCAGATGCCGACGGCGACCGGGCTCCACACGATGACGATGACGGTGACCCCGACCCACAGCAGCCCGAGCCGCCCGTGCGGCCGGGTGGACTTCGGGACGACGGCCAGCGGTGGACGCGTCCGGGGCGCCGGCTTCGGCTGCGGTTGCGTGTGCGGTGTGCGTGCCGGTGCCGGCAGCGGAGCCACCGCGGCGGCGGCGCCTCCGGCCGGGCGGGCCGCAATCGTGGGCCGGTCGCGGATGAGCAC
>JBOGIC010000023.1:0-2327 GCA_050744985.1 Acidimicrobiales bacterium | reverse complement strand
TCATCCTCGGGATCGCCATGCTGTCGGCGACGTTCACGTTCGTCGCCCTGTGGACCGCATGAAACGGCGACGGCTGGTCCTGCTCGCTCTGGTCGTGGCCCTCGGCTTGTCGACGGCGAGCTGCGCGTTCAGAGTCCACGTCGACGTTCACAACTTCGTCGCCGAGAACGAGGTCGAGCAGCGCGCCATCGACCGCCACCAGGCCAGCGACGACGCCCGAAACACCATGCTGTTCCTGTTGATCGTCGTCGTCGCGCCGCTCGCCCTCTCGGCCGCCATCGTCTTCGCCGTGACGTGGGGTCGTGAAAGCTCGTACTGAGTGGGTTGCGATCGCCGGGCTGCTGCTGCTGGTCGGGTGCCAGGCCACGCTGTCCACCGGAGTGCAGGCCAACCGGGACGGCAGCGGGGCCGTGTCGGCTGGACTGGGTCTCGACGCCGACGCGCTCCGCGAGCTGGGCGACCCGGCGAAGGAGCTGCGCCTCGACGACCTGCGCGCGGCGGGGTGGGAGATCACCGGCCCACGCCGTGAGGACGACACGCTCACGTGGGTGCGGGCGGCCAAGCCGTTCGCCACGCCCGAGGAGATGTCGGTGGTGGCGGCCGAGCTGAGCGGCCCGGAGGGCCCGTTCCGGGACTTCCGCCTCACCCGCAGCCGCTCCTTCCTCACGACGACGCTGGCCTTCAGTGGGCTCGTCGACCTCTCTCGCGGGCTGGCCGGCCTCTCCGATCCCGACCTGCAGGAGAAGCTGGGTGACGCCCGGCTCGCCCTCGACCCCGACGCCCTACGGGACACGGTGCGGATCCGCGTGGATGTGCGCCTGCCCGGCGAGCACCAGACGTGGGAGCCGGCCATGGGCGAGCAGGTCAACCTCGAGCTCCGATCGGAGACGTGGAACCTCGTGCCCCTGGCCCCCGCCGCCCTGGCGCTGGTACTGCTATTGGCAGCCGGGGCCGTGGCGGTTGGCCGCCGGCGGTCGTGACGCCCCCAGGAGGAAACGAGGCGATGGATTTCGACCTGGAAGACATCCGGCCGGCCTACGAGGCTCAGGTCGTCACCGGGATGTTCTACGACCGCCGGGTGTTCCTGGTGGTCGACACCGGCGACGGCCATCCCATCGCGATCGCGTTGATGCCTCACCAGGCCGCCCTGATCGGCCATGACCTGATAGAGGGCACCTCCGGCGGCGAGGTCCGGCGCCAACGGATCGAACCGCGGGTCATGCCCACGAGGCCCCGAAACTTGAGTTCCTGACCTAGGTCACGCACCAGCTGGGTTCGGAGCGTCGCGAGGGACACTTCGCCCTACTGGCGATGACTACTCCACCTGAACCTCTGCTCGTTGCCGCAATCGCATTGATCGTCGTCGTTGTTGTCTTCTCAACGGGCGGAATTGCCGGCCTTGATGCGCTCGCCCGAGTCCTGTCCGCGCTGACCAGCGTCCTCGTCGCCGCCAGGAGACGACCTGATTGCGAGTGCATGCGACGAATCACGAGGCCAGGACGACCGTGTCGTCGGCATCGCTGGCGCCGCCGGTGGCCGGGTCGGACGCCGGTGCGGCCTTGGTCGACTCGTTTGCCCCGGCCCGCCCGCTGCCTGAGCACCTGCGCCTTCGTGCCCCGCCAGCGGGCCTGTCGGACCTCGGCCAAAACGGTGTAGCGCTCGGCGCAGATCCGGCGACCCTCCACCTCGGTGATCTCGGTACCGGTCCGCGCTCCGCAGCACGTGACGCTGGCCGTTGCGCTAGCAGGCGGCGTTGCGGGTGACGAGCACGGCGGCCAGGGTGCAGACCGCGGAGGTTGTGTCGCCGACCGTTGCTGACGATGAGGCGGTGGTATGGCGGGGCGCGGATGGGTTCGACCTTGCGGGCCAGTTCGGCGGCGCCGACAGGGCCTCCCGCAGCCGCGGGTCACTGGCCTTGGTCGGCCCGAGGTGATGGTCCGCGAGGCCCGACTGGTCCACGTTCGCCACCAGCCCGGTGAAGGACCGAGCCCGCTCCGGTCAAACATCGAGCCGAACCAGAAGAACCGACGCGGCGAACCCTACGGAGGCCGGCCACAGGGGTGGTGAACCTACCAAGGAACCCTAAATGTCACACCCCCTGCGTACCGTGCAGGGCGTGGGAACGACACACAACGGCTACCGGTGCACCGCCTGCGACACCACCGCGCCCCGCTGGGTGGGGCGCTGCCCGGGCTGCGGGGCGTGGAACACGTTGGCCGGGGCAACCGGTCGGCCGCCCCGTTCGGGGCCCGGCGAGACGCGGCCCCAGCCGGTGCCGATCGGGCAGGTGGCGAGCGGCGACCTGGCGGCGCATCCCACGGGGCTCG